>DATNRD010000639.1:0-30683 GCA_036703665.1 Candidatus Obscuribacterales bacterium | reverse complement strand
CCGGTCTGGGTTCCAATTTGCCCGGACGGCTGGCTCGCTCGGTGTCTCCTGGCGTCCTGGCGAGGCTCTCCCGCAGGACGCGGCGAGCAATAATCGCGGTGACGGGCACCAACGGGAAGAGCACCACTGCCGGTCTTATCTACTCGATTCTCAGGCGGGCAGGGCTGAAAACCGTTCACAACAGGCAAGGCGCCAACCTCGTTACCGGCATCACCGCCACCGTGATTGAGGCTGCCGACTGGAGCGGAAACCTCGATGTGGACTACTGCCTCTTCGAGATCGATGAGGCGTCATTGCCGGTGGTGGCAGAGGAAGTCGACATCTCCGCCGTGCTGGTTACCAACCTGTTCCGGGACCAGCTCGACCGGTTCGGCGAGCTCGACACTACCGCCAGGCTGATCGAGAAGGGAATCAGGGCGCATGGCTCGCGGGCCGTCCTGAACGCCGACGATCCCAACGTCGCCCAGCTGGCGACCGATTGCCCGAGGCTCTACTACGGGATCGAATCCCTGGCTGGTGACGTGGCGGCCCCTGCCAGGAGCGCGCACATGGAACTGTCCTACTGCCAGCGTTGCGGGAGCGAGTACTGTTATGACCGCCTCTTCTATGCGCAGCTGGGGCACTACCGCTGCGCAAGCTGCGGCGAAAGGCGGCCCGTCCCTGATATCACGGCTGGCGCGGTGACACTGGCGCCGCATGGTTCTGCCTTCACGTTGAAGATAAACGGCGAGTCGCAGGCAGTGAGTCTCAACCTGCCTGGGCTGTTCAATGTGTACAATGCCCTGGCGGCAGCGGCCGTTGCCCACCTGTACGGGATTGCTTCGGCAACCATAAAGGAGGGCATCGTCCACTACACCACGCTTTTCGGGCGTTCCGAGCGCCTCTCGATTGGCGGAAAATCGCTCGTCATCCAGCTCATTAAGAATCCTGCCGGGGCATCACAGGTGGTGGCGACCGTGGCCGCCGACGCCGGCGCCCGCGTGCTCATTGCCATCAACGATAACCTCGCCGACGGCAGGGATGTCTCCTGGCTGTGGGATGCGGAGTTCGAGCGCTTGAGCGCCTATTCCAAGGAGCTGGTCGTCAGCGGACAGCGGGCCTACGACATGGCCGTACGTATGAAGTACGCCGGTGTGGCGCCCGGGCGGATCAACGTCATACCGGCTCTCCCGGATGCCGTCAGGCACGCGTTGTCTGCCCTGCAGCCGGACGAGACGCTCTGGATATTGCCGACCTACACGTGCCTTTTGGAGCTGCGCCGGATTTTCAAAGCCATGGGCTACAACCTGTCTGGGACGTAGTATCACGCTTATTCAGGCGGCGCCCAGCGCTCGAGGGACTCCTTCAGCTTGGCCTTGCTGACCGGCTTGCTTACGTAGTCGTCCATGCCCGCGGTCAGGCATTTTTCCCGATCTCCTTCGACTGCGTGCGCGGTCAGGGCGATAATCGGCGTGTGCACCCCGGTCAACGATTCGGCCTTGCGGATTAAGCGTGTTGCTTCGTAGCCGTCCATCTCCGGCATCTGGCAATCCATGAGGATGAGCGCGTAGCGCGTTCGAGATGCTGCCTCTACCGCTTCCCGTCCATTGGCGACGATGTGTGCGACGAAGCCGAGGTCCTTGAGGAGCAGGGCAGCAACCTTCTGGTTGACCTGGTTGTCCTCGGCCACGAGCACCAGCCTTGTTCTTGTCGGGGCTTCCGGGGCAGGGATGACAGCAGCTTTGTCGGCAGCGGGTCCGGAAGACTTGCCCATGATGTTGGCGATGCAATTGAAAAGGCGAGACTGCCTGACCGGCCTGGTCAGATATGCTGAAAAGCCGGAACGTAACGCTTTCTCGCCGTCACCTTTTTCCAGGTAGCTGCTCATGAGGATGGTTCTGGTGTCGGACAGCCCAGGGTGGCAATGTATCTGCTGACCGATATCGAAGCCGTTGGCATCGGGCGTGTCCCGCTCGATGATGGCGATGTGGTAGGGCTTGCCGGTGGCCGCCATGCGGGACAATTGCGTAAGGGCCTCCCGCGCGGTACCAGCCACATCGCAACTGATACGCCATGATCGGCAGTATTCCCGGATAATCTCGCTTCCCGTGGGAGGGCTGCCAACGAGCAATATGCGTGCCTCACCCAGGTCGGCTGACGGCACAGGCTCCACAGCCGGCACCGCCTCGAGCGGGACGGTAAACCAGAAGGTCGTCCCGATGCCCCTCTTTGATTGCAAGCCGATCTCGCCTCCCATCAGCTCCACCAGGCTCTTTGCTATCGAAAGGCCCAGGCCTGTGCCGCCGTATTTCCGCGTGACCGACCCGTCCGCCTGGGTGAAAGGCTGGAACAAGCGGGCAATGGAGTCTTCTGGAATGCCGATGCCGGTGTCGGTGACAGCAAACCGGACCACTACCGTCGAACCCTTCTTGAACTGCAGCGATGCCGAGACCATCACGTGCCCTTGCTCGGTGAATTTGACCGCGTTGTCAGCCAGATTGAGCAGGATCTGGCGCAGGCGCCCGGGATCGCCGCGCAGCAGGCAGGGGAGCTCCGGCGATACGAAGCTCATCAAGGACAGCCGTTTCTGCCGGGCCTTTTCGGCCACCAGCTCGGCGGTGTCCTCCACCACTGAAACGAGCTCGAAATCCTCGATTTCGAGGCAGACTTTGCCGGCTTCGATCTTGGAGAAATCGAGAATGTCGTTGATTATGTCCAGAAGCGCCCTGCCGGAGCTTCTGATAATCTCGGCAAGCTCGCTTTGCTCCTGGGAAAGTTCTGTTTGCACGAGCAGGTCGCTCATGCTGATCACGGCATTGAGCGGGGTGCGAATCTCATGGCTCATGTTGGCTAGAAACTCTGACTTGAGGCGCGAGGACTGAAGCGCCTCATCGCGCGCCCGGACGAGCGTGTCGGCAAGCGATTTGAGCTCCTCATTGGTGGCGGCGAACTCCTGGATGCGGCTTGCCAGCTCATCGACCTGGTGTGCCAGCTCCGGTTGGGTCCACTGGCTCACCGTGCGCAGGACGGCCACGGCTCCCCTTTTTTGCCCGGTTTTCTCTTTCATTGGCCAGGCGTTCATGGATATCCAGATCCCGTCGGGATTAAGACGGTTGCGCACGAACATCTCCACCTCGCCGGTCTCGCTACCGGCCATCGCCTGGAGCAGAGGAAAGCTCTCGGCAGGATAAGGTGTAATGCCGTCGGCTAGAAAGCACCCGTGACGGAGCGGCCATTCGTCCTGGGGTACCTGCGGCTGAAATTCGCCCAGTATGCCGGTCGCCGCAGCATTGGCAAGAATGACCAGGCCGTCCTGGTCGACGGCCAGCAATCCCAGGCTGATTGAGTCAATCACGGACTGCAAAAGCAGGATCCGCTCCTTGAGCCGTTCCTCGGAGCTTACTAACTCGTCTATCTGCTTGTGTACGTTGCCGAGCTTGTGCTCGATGAGCCCTTCCTGGTCGGAGGTGGCGCGCCTGCCCTGGTCGAGCGAACGCTTGAGGGCAGCAATCTGCCCCTTTATGTCCTTGATCTCCTTTTGCCCCCACTGGTCGTGCATTGCCCCATGCCCTTCCCCAGGCAGAACCTGTCCTTTGCACCGCCATGGCAAAGGAGCCGGGCTCGACCGGCTATTCACGATTATGGGTAGCAGCCTTGCTTCCGGCGTCTAGGCTGGAGGATAATTGTCTACAGGAATGGCTATAGTTCTTGTAGAAATGCCGTGGCGGAGGTGACATGGCGCTTCGCTGCGCTCAACGGGGGCTTGTCCTGGAGAGTCCGGCCAGCCCGTCGCGGGCGGGGGTGGAGTCCGGGTTAATCTCCAGCGCCTTCTTGTACTGGCCGGCAGCTTTGTCCGTCTCGCCCCGGGACTTGAGAAAGTCGGCGTACTCCACATGGGCCGTGACGTCTCGCGGGTTCAACTTGAGTGCTTCCAGGAACTCCTTTTCAGCGCCCGTGGCATCCCCTGTCTGCGCAAGCGCGCTGGCCAGGCGGCGATGGGCAGTGCCGAACTGAGGGTAGACCTTGATGGCCTTTCTCTGCTCTTCTATGGCGCGTTGAAAGTCTCCTTTCTTGGCCAGCATCCAGCCCAGCCCGGTGTGGGCGTTCGGGTGATGCGGCGACAGCTTGAGCGCCTTGTTGAAGGCCTCGATTGCGTTTTCGATTTCGCCGGCGTCGGCGTATGCGTTGCCCAGGTTGATGTAGGCCTCGGGAATGTTCTTGTTGAGGCCTATGGCAGCCTGTTCTTCCTTGATTGCCTCCAGGTACAGCCCTTTTTGCGATAGAAGGCTGCCCAGGTTGATGTGCGGGCGGGGATCTTTGGGATCAAGCTCAGAGGCCTTGCGGAATGTGCTTATCGCCTCGTCAAGCTTGCCCATGGCCGCCAGTGCGATACCCAGGTCAAGGTGCGTGCCGAAGCTGGTCGGCTTGAGGGAAAGCGCCTTTTGAAAGGACTTGAGCGCTTCATCCGGTTTGCCTGTATTGGAGTAAATCTTGCCCAGCACCACGTAAGGCATATGCCACTTCGGGTCGAGTCTGGCGGCTGCCTGCTCCTCCATGATCGCTGCCTCGTAGTCTTCCTTGGCAGCCAGGGCACTGCCCAGGCGGTGATGTGCCTTGGCGTTGTTGGGCTCCAGGCGGGTGGCTGCCCGGAATTCATCAATTGCCGCATCCACCTTCATGCGCGAAAATAGCGCCTCGCCCCGGGATATGTGTTCTTCAGCGGTGTCTTGAGCCAGGCAAGGAGCAGACAACGCAGCAGTTGTAGCCGCAGCCGAAAGCAAGTGCTTGAGATTGAACACTGTCGTACCTCTTTTGTTGGCAGAGGAATATTATATCCCTCGACTCGAGCTGGCCTCGACGCCTGGCCGGACCGGTTCTTAAGGCTGGCAGGATGCGGTGAGAACGATTCACGCCAGGCAAGCGCAGCGCGCAAGCGTGGCCTCGCTATCAGCCCGGGGTAAGCTTGTTTTTAGCGACGCATGATGCCCATCGCCCTGTCTTCCAGTTTCTTGGCCTCGGCCTCGCGTCCGAGCTGGCGCAGAAGTTTGGCGTAGTTCTCCAGTATGATCACTTCTTCTTTGTGGAGCGCCCCTAGCGCTTTTTGCCTGACCTCCAGGGCGCGCTTGTAATAGCCTTCCGCTTCGGGAAACTTGCCCTGAAAGCGCAAGCAATTAGCCAGGTTGTTGAGGCAGGTGGCGACGTTGTTGTGCTGTGCTCCAAATTCTTTCTCCGCTTCGCCAAGCGCCTGCCGGAAAAGGTTTTCTGCCTCGGCGTGTTTGCCGGCGGACATGGCCTGTTGGGCGCCCACATTGTACCGCTCCCACATGCTCGCTCCTCCTGGTTACCGCACCAGCTGCCCATTATAGATCCCGGCTGGTGGTAAAGTGGTTGCTGAGCGAAGGTAGCGCGTATCTATGAAGTACTGGTTGGTCGTCAAAGAGCTGGCTTGGGCGGCGGGTCTCTTCCTTTCAGCGGCAATCTTCCTGCTTGCCGGCAAGCATATGTGGCACCGCGCCGGAGTATCGGCTGCCTTTGCCGTCTCTATCATGTTGTCTATTGCCTACGCAGCGCCGCTGTTCGTGTTCGGTTGGGAACGCCTGGCCAATCTTCTCAGCCTTTGCGGATATCCGAAGCAGGCGGAGCTGTTGCTCGTCGAATCCCTCTGCCGCTGGGGCAAGCTGGTCGGGCAGAACGGGCCGGGCGTTGCGGCAAAGAAAGGTAACCTCGCTGACTTTTATGGCAGGCAAGGGCGCATCAGCGAGGCTGAGCGCCTTTACCAGGAGGTCCTGGAGTGCTGGAGCCGATCCTGGCTCGGTCTGGCCTCGCCGCTGTGCGCGCACCTGGACAGATACGCCGCGCTGCTGGGGCGCACGGCAAAGAAGGAAAAGCAACACGATCTGCGCCGGCTCATCCGGGGCTGGCCTATAGCGCAGGCCTTGACGTTCGTGCTATCTGCTTTGCTGGTGGTGGGGGCGGCGTCATATCTTGTCTGTGTCCAGCTCCTCATGCATGTCATAAGCACGTTTCCGGCAGGCCCTCCCGAACTGGTCCATGACTACGTAGACGATCTGGCCGGCATCGAGAAAGCGGTGCTGGGAGCCAGAGGTGCTACCGACGTTTACCTCCGTTATGCCGAGCGCCACAGTCAGCTCCGCGCTGATGAAGGTCCTGCCGCAGACAAAAGGCATGAGGAGGAAGCGTACTGGGGCCTGAATAAGGCTGTGGCATCTGCCCGCCAGATATCCCAGGTGAACCCGGGCGCGCTTGCCCAGGCAGCCGTTCGCCTGGCCGACATCGAGTTGAGCCGTGGCAATCTGGATAAGGCCTTACGGCTCTACCAGGAGGCCCTGTCAGGCATACAGGAAGGGCAGGTGCGGGCATGGGGCAGGAGCGCCTCCGGTGCCAGCGATAAAGTGGATGCCCTTTTGGGACTGGGGACAATCAGCCTGGCCAGACAGGATTATGCAGAGGCCGGGAGATATTTCGACAAAGCCGGTCAAACTGCCAGGGCTGAGCTCGGTGGTGACAGCCTGCGCCAGGTTGAGGCGCTTATGGGGCTGGCGGAAGCCAGGCTTAAGCTGGGAGCGCTGTCTCAGGCAGAGGGCTTGCTGGATGAGGCAATCGACCGGCAGGAGAAGTCGTTCCAGGAGTCGTTGCGCCTGCACCGGCCGACGGAAGATAAGGTCGGCCGGCTGGTGGCGGCGTTGGTAAAAAAGGCGGCGGTGCTGCGATTGACAGGTAGAGACAAGGAAGCCGAGGCAGTCGACAAGCACATCGACGAAATCCAGATGCAGCGGCGACCGCAGATCCGTCTGGACGATCAGGCGCAGGCGCGCATTGTTGAGACAGTGAAAGACACGACCGGCCGGCTGCTTTCTTTGAAGTATCAAACAAAGGACGCTCGGCAAGCCCGAAGGCAATTGTCCGATACATTGACCACGGCGGCTCTGCATAGTGTCGGACGGATGCCCTGGTATCACCATGGCGGCAAAACCGGGCCAGATGAGGTGCCGCGTATCGATGCACCGGATACGGTGAACCTCCAGTTCGATCAAATCAGTGTAAGAAGCCCGGATGACGCGGGCCTGTTGATGGTAGAGGCATGGGGGCGTTGCGAGCTGGTGGCCGGTCGGCAGTCCGTTCGGGACGAGCAGTTCGCTTTTGCTTACCGGATCAAACCGCCGCGCAATGTCCCCGCCAGGATCCTGGTTGAGGATGTTGTTGAGTTGGGGTCGGTGGGCGGTAGCGAATGAAGCGTCTCGGCTGGCCTCACGACGCGCCCCCGACACCGACAGGGGCCGGGTCGGCGATGCTCTTGCGGTAACGATCCAGCATGTGCGGGTTGGCGGCAAACCAGTCTGCCAGAAGGGCCAAACCCTGGTCAAAACTGACGCTCGGCTGCCAGCCGAGCGCTTCTGTGATTTTGGTGTTGTTGCATACCCAGACATTCGTGTCCCATGAGCGGTTGGGCATCGAGCCCCAGGCCGGCTCCGCCTGGAGGCCGAAGATGCGCCTGGCTGCCTCTACTGCTTCTGCGATAGACGTCTGCCTGCCCGTGCCCACGTTATAGACCGCTCCCGACTCCTGCCCGGCTGTCGAAGCAGCCATAAGGTAGGCTGCCACCGTATCGTCCACGTAGACGTAGTCGCGTGCGGTACGGGGATCAACTAGCGGAGGCAGCCGGCCCTCCAGGGCATTGATGGTCAAGGTGGGCACGAAGCGGTTCGGCTCCTCGTAAGGTCCGTAGATCGAGTACAGGCGCAAGGTGACGATGCGCACGTTGTGCTGGCGGCCGATGAAGCTGCAGTACTGGCTGGCCGATGCTTTGGTGACGGCGTAGTAGCTGTTGGGGTCGAGGCGTTCGGTTTCGCCCGGGGCGTCGTCCTTGAAGCCGTATTCGGATGAAGAGCCGGTGTTGACGAAGGCCTCGAAGCCTGCCGACAGGCACGCCTCGACAAGATTGATCGTAGCGGCGATGTTCGTCTGGCACATTCGTCGCCAGTCGTTCTGCCAGGAATAGGCACCGTATACGGCGCAATGGAAGATCCACTCCGGACGGATCCGCCGCACGGCTTCGGTCACCGGCTCGAAGTCTAAGAGGCTGACCTCGACAAGCCTTAGGCTGTCCGCCATGTCGCGGACCCGCCACAGATCGGATTCTTTGCGGACAAACAGATAAACTTCGTGCCCGTCTGCTACCAGCCGGCGCGCCAGGTTGGCGCCCACGAAGCCGCTGGCACCGGTGACCAGAACTCTCTTCATGCCCGCGACAAGACCCTGTTTTCCAGAAAGCTGGTGTAATCGAACGTCTCCAGATACTGCCAGGTGCGGTCACGGATCTCTGACTTCTCTTTTTCAGACAGCTCGTTGGCCGTGGCCAGGTTCGCCTCCGGAGTGGCTTTACGGATGGTTCCCCAGGGATAGACCTCTTCCAGCTCGCTGCCGTTCCAGGTTGGTCGCTTGAGCGATTCGGCCGGCTCCAGCCCCATCTTCTCCAGGAGGGCTCCCAGTGTCTTTACGGGGTCAGCCATGACGTCTTCGGCACGCACGATATGGAAGCGACCGGGGAACTTCCTGGCGAACACCTGGGCATAGTGCTGGTTGAGTGTCCAACCGAGCATGTAGTCCGGCAGCGAAAGGGGTACCGGGCGCTTTTTGGTGTCGGCGTAGGCCGACCAGGGGTTGCGCACGACATGCAGGAAGTGCGCTTCCGGCAGGTCGGTCAATATCTTGTCGGCGTCGACGCCTATGATCGGGCTGTAACCGACGTAGAACTTTTCTTCGCCCGTGCGCTTGTAATCTTTCCACGCCTCGAACGTGGCCTGGAAAAAGGCCGCCACATTGTTGGCTCTGGATCGCCCGCTATCTTTGACGTGCTCCACGTAGAGCCGCATCCGCTCGTCGTCCGAAAAATCAAACGGCATGTGGCGGAATTTGCTTACGTGCGGCGTGCGGGCACGCACCTTGCATTCCTCGTCGATGATCGAGCGGTAGTCCTGCTCGGCAGTGGCATCAAGAGCAAAGACAGGCCAGCGGTACTTGACGGGGAAGACCGAGGAAAGCAGATCGTTTACCAGGCGAGTGCCGGGCTGGGACTCGAACGGGTAGACATAGAGCTGCGGATGGCCGTCCAGGAAGCGGTGCGTGGTGTTGCCACCATTTTCGTACATCGCGCCAATCATCAGTAACCGGAAACTACCGCTCATTCGAATCCTCCTTTAAGCGATTGAGAGAAAAAGTGTAGAAAAGGCGCTTCTCCCTGTCTTTTGCTCGCGGGCAAGAGAAGGGAAAACCGGCGGTCGCTGCCGCTGGCAGCCAGTCGATAGCGAATATCTGGTTGCCGGAAGGCCAGAGCAGCGCCCCCAGAACCTTGCCGGAGGTGAGGTCCACGGCGTGAACTCCGCAAATGCTCTCGTCTACGTCCAGTCCCGGAGCATACTGGCGGAAGCGCGGTATCACCCGCGATGTGCCGACGAAGGCTATGCCCTCGTGAAAGCACAGCCCCCTGGTCCAGCCGGGCAGCCTGGCGACCGGGACGAAGTGCTCTTCCTCGATGAATCCCAGCTGCCCGTATCCGCTGTTGTCCACCCAGATCTTGCCCTGGTGAAGGCGTGCCGAATGCGGCCTGGTCAGCCCTCGCGCGATCGGCTGGCGCGTCGCTCCGGAGAAGATGACCCCGCGCCCGTCCACGGGGTAATTGCGGTGTCCGGGGCGGCGAGAGGAAATCCGGTCAGAGGAGGCGGAAAAGTACGAATCCTCTATGCTGGTGCCGGCAGCGATCGAGTTAAGCTGAATGTGATTCTGCCCGAATATGGCACCATCTGTGGTTTCAATGCAGCGGGGCCACCAGATGCGTTCGTAGCTCCCGCCGGCAGTGAGCCGCACAACGGCGTTCTGTCCGACCGCGTTGGCATAAAGCTCACCTTTGACGATAGCCAGATCGTGCATGTAAAGGCAACCAGGGAAAAAGCGCGACGCCACCGGGACGAGCGGTTGCTCTATCACCGTATCTGGTTTCACATCCAGCCGTGGGGTGAAATCGAGCACCGGCATGAGATCGTAGACCTGATTGGGATTGCGGGTGCTGGCCACGTGCACGGTGGCGGTTCGCCTGTCTACTGCCAGCCCTGACGGGTGTGGCATGCGCATGAAGGAGATGCGTGGCCTGCCGCCATAGACCGTCAATCCCATGATAAGGTGCTCGTACTCGCGCGTAACCAGAAGGGTTACGCCGCATCGGGCCAGCACCGCCCACCAGTTGCCGGTGGTCCGGAAGCGCAAGAGCGCAGGATCGGTGTTGCTGGCCTCGGCCCACTGGCTGGCCACCTGGGCGGTGTCGCGCCACTCGGCGCTGTGCCGCATCCATAAATTAAGCGCTCCGTCGCCGCCTCCGGCGGCGGCTACACCGCCTTGCTCCGTCGCTGACGCGACTGCGCATTGCTCATGTGCTCCGTCGCCTCGCATGCTCGCCTCCCTCGCTTCGCGCCTCAAGCTCGCTCGGCTGCGACCGCCGGCTGCGCCGGCTGGCTCCGTCGCATTGGCATGCGACTCCGCATCGCCATATGCTCCGGAGGCGCGCCCAACGCGCCTCCGGAGCTGCCGCTCTTGCCTCGCTCCATCACGTTCGGAAGTCGGGCTCAATTCAGGTTTCGCCACAGCTCGATGGCCCCCCAGTACATCTTGAGCGCGGAAGCATAGTTTGTCGTGGACTTGCCGCCATGCCTGCGGGTGGAGAGGACCGGCACCTCGATTACCTGGTAGCCCTCGCGGCGGCATATGGCGTTGAACTCGGCGTCGATGAGGTCGTCGTCCCTGGTCAAGCGAAGGAGCTTGTCGAATACGCGCGGGAAAACCTTGGGCGTGCCGTTGATGTCCCAGGTCGGCAGGTCAAAGAGCGCCCTGCACTCCAGGTTATAGACCAGCGACCCCAGGCGGCGGCGCCAGTTATCCCTGATTTTTCGGTTGGCTTTAATCACTACCTGGGGATAGCATATGGCATAAAGGAGAAGCAGGCGGAGAATCTCCGGGCTTGTGCGCGCTGAGTTGGTGTAACAAAGCAGATCGCCGGCGGACTCGGCAAGGCCCAGCCTGACAGCGTGTCCCCAGCCGCCCTTTTCGCTATTGATCGACCGCACCGCGGCAATACTGGAGGCGAGCTCCTGGCAAACGTGAGGGGAGCGGTCGCGGCAGGCGTTGGTGACGAGCAAGACCTCATAGGCGACAGGCAGCTGGTCCAGTACAGGGATGTATTCCCTGACTATGGACTCGATGTGATCTTCCTGATTGTGCACCGGAAGGACTACGGATACCAGAGCGCTAGCCACTATCTCACTCCCAGAGCGCCTTTATTGACCGGCACTGCTTGAACGCCACGCAGGGACGACGAGGCGGCCTCGACTATCGCCTGCCTTGAAAGCCCCAGCGTGGAGTACATGTACGCCTGGCTGCCCGTGCGGCCGTCGGGCATGTCTTTTACGGCGCAGCGAATCACTCGGCAATTCAAGTTACGCCCGGCGACGACCTCGCACAGCAGCGAACCCAGACCGCCGACGGCGTAGTGGGCCTCCACGGCGACCGCTGCCGTGAACTTGCCCAGGTGAAAAGCCAGATCGTCTTCCGGCGGCGGGTTGAGCGTGGAGACGATAAGCACGCAGGCGCATACACCTTGCTTCTCGAGCTCAGCGGCGGCGGCGACAGTTTCCGTGGCGATACCGCCCATGGTGATCAGGAGAATGTCGCCGCCTTGCTTGACGACCTCCGCGCGCCCCAGCGAGAAGCGCCCCTCCAGGCCTGGCACTACTGTCTTGTCGTCCTTTCCCAGCCGGTAGTAGATGGGCCCGGGCAGGTTCCAGGTGCTCAACAGTGCCGTTTTCGTCTGCTCGTGGTCTGCGGGGGCTATGATCGTTATGCCAGGTTGAACCCTGAGCACGCCGACATCTTCCAGCCCGTAGTGACTCATGCCGTTATGCCCGTACTCCACGCCCCCGCCCACGCCTACGATTCTGACCGGGAGCCGGTGCAGGATGGGCCCGTTGCGTATGAACTCATAGGGCCTCAGGGTGGCGAAGGTGACGATCGAGTACACGAACGGCACATAGCCTGCCTCAGCCAGCCCGGTCGCTATTCCCACCATGTTCTGCTCGGCGACGCCCACGTTTATGAACCGCTCGGGGAACCTTTCGGCGAACGGCTCCAGGGCCATGTATCCCAGGTCTCCGGTCAAAAGAAAGACGCGCGGATCTTGTTCTGCAAGCTCGGTTAGAGTTCTGGCGAAGGCTCCTCTCATGGCGCTTTCCCTACCTCCTGGCTTGCTTGGGCGTAGTCTTGGTCGGACAGCGGGCTGTAGTGCCACTTGATCTGGCGCTCCATGAAGGACACGCCCTTGCCGAACGTGGTGTGCGCGATAAGAACGTGCGGGGCACCATCTGTGGTGTTAAAGCCTCGCATCAGCCCGACCATCTTAGAAACGTTGTGTCCGTCCACATTGTGGGCGTCCCACCCGAACGAAGTGAAGCGCTCGGTAATCCGCGATTGATCGATGACGTCGCGCGTATAGCCGAAAGCCTGCTGCCCGTTCCAGTCGATTATGGCGATCAAGTTGGCGAGCTTGTGATGGGCGGCGAACATGACTGCCTCCCACACCGATCCTTCGTTCAATTCGGCATCGCTCAGCAGCACAAAAACTCGCCGGGATGAGCGCTGGCGTCTTGCGGCAAGGGCCGCTCCCGCTCCGAAGCTCAGCCCCTGGCCCAGCGATCCGGTGGAGAAGTCGACTCCCGGCAAAGCGTGCTCGGGATGTACCCCCAGGTGGCTTCCGTCGGCGCAGAAGGTATCGATCTCATCTTGCGAAATCCATCCGCGCAGATGGAAAGCTGCATAGAGCGCAAGGGCCGCGTGTCCCTTGGAGAGTATGAAGCGGTCGCGCTCCCGGTGCCCCGGCGACGGAACCTTGATCACCTGGCCGAAAAGCGCGCTTACGATGTCGGCAACCGACAGCGCTGAACCGATATGACCGACGCCGGCGCGTCTCGATTGCTCGATGATGATTCGCCTTATGCTTGCGCCTGTTAGCGCGCCCTGTGCGCTTACCGCTGCGCCTGCCTCAAGAATGGAGCTGGTATTCATGTCTTAGTCCGCCTGCGGGCCTGCGCCCGCGTCAACGCCTTTGCCCTGGGTAGCCGATGAGCAAGTTTCAGACCGAATGCCAAGTGTAACCGATGGGCACAAGCGGAAGCGGCAAGCTTGGAAAGGTTTAGACTTAGCTCGTTTAAAACTTTTCAAGGACCGCAGAAGCGGTCGTCCCAGGACTCTCGGCATAGAGCAGGCGCACGGTCTGGCAGTCTCTGGCGCTGAGCGACCTGTAGATGTCGGCAAAGGAGTTGGAGTAAAACATGACGTCGGACGGGTTGGTGCTGTGACCATTAAGACCTAAGGCGTGACCGACCTCATGCAGGGCAATGAGGCGCATCTGGTTGTCGGTGCGCGGCTTTTCTGTATTCAAGTTGACGCAAAGAAGAATGATGCGAGCCTTAACCAGGCTGCCCCTCTGATCGTCGTAAGTCAGTGCTTCGGCGCCTTCGGCAGGATTCTTCAAGCGTGCTCGATCGCCGGTAAAAGAGCAGGTGATGTCTGCCCTGCTCGGCTCGGCAACGAACTGGAAGCTCACCCGCCCGCCTGAGGCTGCCTGCCAGTCTAGGAAGCACTGCTTGACAAGGGCGGGAAAAGCGGGGCGGTAGCCCCGCGCGTCTGCTGCCGGCTCGATGAACACCCTGAGCGGCATGCGCTTGTCCGGCCACCGTCTTACACCGCTTTTCGTTACCTCCGACAGGTAGTTATCGGCAGCAGTCAACTGAGCGCCGGCAGCACCCGGGCCAACGGCGCTCTGCCTGGCGAACTGGCGCTCGAGAAGCTTAAGGATGCTGTTTACGCGCGGCACCTCCGGGCGCTGCGGAAATTGCTTGACAAACGCTTTATAGGTGGCGATGGCTGCATCCAGCTTACCGCTAGATTGGTACAGTCCGGCCAGAGAAAGCCAGCCGGCAGCCAGGTCCTTATCGAGAGCCACAGCCTGCTCGATGCGTTCCGTGGCCTCCTCGGTTTTACCCAGCTTGCCCAGAGCCAGCCCCAAATTGTACTGTGCGCTGGCCAGCTCCGGCGCCATCTCGACTGCTCTCTGGAGCGGCACCGATGCCTCCGCGTACTTCCCTGCGCGCAGCAGCATGGCTCCCTGGTTGGCCAGCCTCTGAGCTTCGTAGACCTGCCTGGAAACTTCCTTCCCGTTTACCGTATAGACTTCCGAGGCCGATGCCGGCCAGTAAAGAGCCAGAGCACAGGCGCAAGCAAAGGCGAAGACCACGGGGCCACCTGCAGAAGGAGCACACCAGGCAACGCGCTTCATGTTCTCGTGGGCGGAGATGTTCACAACGGCCATCATATCGGAAATCTGGTGTCCGGCGGCACGGCAGGATGTTCCCTGGCCTGCCCGCCTGCCGGGTAGCTCCGCCCGGGCAGCCGGGAAGCGAGACTGCTCTTACCGGCTTTTTGCTTGCCTAAGGCTTGTCGGCGGGCAGGCCGAACCAGGCGGGGCGCAGCTTGCACAGGAGAGCTACGGGCAACGCCCGATAACCTGAGCCGGCGCGCAATCCAACGCACTGCCGGCGGAAGCCAGATGCTCTTGTCCGGGATTGCGGCAGTGGGCCTAATACGCCGCCTTTGCCGGCTGCGCACCACCCACGATGGCAACGCCGGAGGATGTGCCCAACCTCGTGGCTCCAGCGTCGATGAGCGCTCTGGCTTTTTCATAATCACGGATGCCGGCGCTGGCCTTGATACCAAGTCCGGTGCCCGAGAGCGCTTGTTTGAGCAGAAGGACGTCTTCCGCTGTGGCTCCTTTTCCGTCCTTTACAAAGCCGGTGGATGTCTTGACCATGGCGGCGCCGGCTCTTGCGCAGGCCTGGGCGGCGGCTACCTTCTCCTCGTCCGTGAGAACGTCGCACTCGATAATGACTTTCACGAGGTGATCCCTGGCAGCCTTCACCACGCCGCGAATCTCTTCCACCACGTAGTCAAGCTCCTTGTCTTTGAGGGCGCCGATATTGATCACCATGTCGATCTCCTCGGCGCCCTCTGCAATGGCTCGCTGTGTCTCGGCAATTTTGATATCGGCCAGGTTGCTGCCGAGGGGAAATCCGACCACCGTAGCTACGGCGACCTTGCTCGAGGCGAGTTCCTTGACGGCCTGGCGGACATGGTAGGGGTTTACGCAGACGGCGAAAAAGCCGTATTCTTTCGCTTCCGTGCAGAGCTTGGCTATATCTGCCCGGGTGGCCACCGGGGCCAAAAGCGTGTGGTCAATATACTTGGCAATCTCGTGGTTCACGGCTTTCTTCTCCCATTTGCTGGCGATCGAGCATTATAGATCCGCCGTAGCACAAGAGGGCCGCGGCTGCCGCGTGCTGTCGAGGTAGCCGGCGGTGCCTGGCGCCGGTGCGGTGGGCATCAGGGGCCGCCTGTCCCGGAGTCAGGCGCGGCGGCGGTGCTAGCCGGACTGAGATGGTTTTTGACATAGCCCAGCGGCAGGGGAAGATCGAGGAAATAGGAGCTCAGCCAGGCAGGAATCCATGGAAAGGAAAGGCGGATCTCTTCCCGGTCTGACCGCAGGCACGATTGAGTGGCTTTGTGCACGTGCTCCTGCCTGCAGCGCCCTCGTCCCAGGTGCCAGAGAGCTCGGATTGCCTTGCCCGCGCGGGTGTCTGCAAAGCGCATCCGGCGAGGGCAGGTTCTTCGGAACTGAATGAATATATGACCAAAATAAAACCCGCTCGAGCTTCCGTTCACCGCAAATATGGGCTCGAGCTTTTCTGGCTCCAGAAGCCCGAGCTCGGCAGCGATGTTGCCACCCCAGCCGGCAATCTGTTTACCGAATGACTGAGCCTTCACCCTGGCAACATCCCACACGGTGATATTGGCAAGTTCTGAATCATGTCTGAGGAAGACACCACGTGCCAGGCGCCGAAGGATGCCTTTCTTTACCAGGCGGGAAAGCGCCTGATCGACAGCAGCGCGTGAGCCGTATATGAGAAATTCTCTTGTGGTTAGTATTTTCCCTGGCGGGGAAACGAAAATGTGGCGGAGTACAAAGGCCTGGGTGTTCATAAAAATTGCCTCCTCGTGGTTGTCAGAAAAACGTCTGTATTTCTGACAACGATCGCCAAGGAAAAAAGTTCAACCCCCTACACGGCGGTTAATAGACCCCGCGCCCTCGCGAACACAATTTTCAGGGAGGCGAACCGGCCGGCTAGACGGTCGGCGCGGTATGAACATCCGTTCGCCTTTCCCAGAAGGCGATATTGCTGTGGTATTCCTGCAGGCTCTTCACTCCCAGGCTGCCGTGCTGAAGAGCGGCCAGTGCAGCCAGAGTGGCTCTGGCTGCAGAAAGAGTGGTGACGGCCGGGACATTGTAATTGAGTGAAGCGCGGCGGATTTCCTGGTCGTCCACATAGGTTGTGCGCCCGGAAGGCAGGTTTATCACCAGGTGGATTTCCCCGTTCTTGATCCTGTCCACCAGGTTCGGGCGGCCCTCGGAAAGCTTGTTGACGGTGACCACAGGTATGCCGCCGGCGGCGATCACGGCCGCCGTCCCCCTGGTTGCCACCAGCTCGAAGCCAAGCTGGTAGAGCCCCTGGGCCACCGGCACGATGTCTTGCTTGTAGGCATCCGATACGCTTATGAACACGCGACCGCTGGCGGGAAGGGCATGCCCGGCAGCGATCTGAGCCTTGGCAAAAGCCAGCCCGAACTGCGAGGCTATGCCCATGACTTCACCGGTTGAGCGCATTTCCGGTCCGAGTGAAATCTGGGCACCAGGGAAGCGCTTGAAGGGGATGACAACCGACTTGACGGACACGTGCGGGGGCAGAAGGCGCCTGGACACACCGAGGTCGCTCAGTCTCTTGCCGACCATGACCTTGGCCGCCAGTTTGGCCCAGGGCACTCCCGTGGCTTTGGATACGAAGGGAACCGTGCGGCTGGCCCGCGGGTTTACCTCCAGAATGTACAGCTGACCGTCCTTGAGCGCGAATTGAATGTTCATGAGCCCGACCACCTTCAGTTCTCGGGCAAGATCGACGGTGGCCTGACGGATCTCCTCGATCACCGCCAGCGGTATGGTCTGCGTGGGAAGCACGCAGGTGCTGTCGCCGGAGTGTACTCCTGCCTGCTCAATGTGCTCCATTATTCCGGCTATGATCGTTTCTGACCCGTCGCAGATGGCATCGACGTCTATCTCGACAGCATTCTCCAGAAACTCGTCAATGAGCACAGGACGGGCAGGCTCCACCCGGAACCCCGAGGCAATCCACTTCTCGAGTTCGTCCTGAGAGTAAATGACGGCCATGGCTCGGCCGCCCAGTACGTAGCTCGGCCTTACCAGAACCGGATAGCCAACCTCCTCCGCCATGTCGAAGGCTTCCTCGGGGCGGTTGGCGATGGCGCCGCGCGGTTGCCTCAACCCCAGCCGCTTGATGAGAGCCCCGAAACGAGCGCGATCCTCGGCAATGTCGATTGACTCCGGAGAAGTTCCCAGGATCTTCACCCCATTGGCTTCCAGCCCGTGCGCCAGTTTGAGCGGCGTTTGCCCGCCCAGCTGCACGATTACGCCCAGCGGCTTCTCCAGCTGTGCTATGGCCAGCACGTCCTCTAGAGTGAGCGGCTCGAAGTACAGCCTGTCCGAGACATCGTAGTCCGTGGAAACCGTCTCTGGATTGGAGTTGACCATAATGGCTTCGTATCCGAGCTCTCTGAGCGCCAGGCTTGCCTGCACGCAGCAGTAGTCGAATTCGATTCCCTGACCGATGCGGTTCGGGCCGCCACCGAGAATGACTACCTTCTGCTTGCCGCTAGGCGGCACCTCCGACTCCGACTCGTATGTCGAATAAAGGTAGGGAGTAGAGGCGGGAAACTCCGCAGCACAGGTATCGATAGTCTTATAGCTCGGCTGCACATTGAGCCCCAGGCGGCGCTCCCGTACCTCTGCCTCGCTGGCAGCCGGATAAGCAGACGACAGCGCCTGCGCGATTTGCAGGTCGCTGAAACCCGACTGCTTCAGCGCCAGCAGCGTGTCCCTGTCCAGGTCCTTGATCGAGCGAGCCTTTTGGCGGAGCTGCGCTTGCATCCGCCACAGCTGGCAAAGATTGTCCAGAAACCACGGATCTATCCGGCTGAGCTCGTGTATTTCCCGGATGCTCATGCCAAACTCCAGGGCGCCGAAGATATCGGTCAGGCGGTGATGGCTGGGCGTGGACAGCCGCCGCCGCCATTCGGCGTGATCGGCCTTGGCCCGGGAAGGTACGCCGGTAAAGCCCGGCAACCCCAGTTCCAGCCCGCGCAGCGCCTTCTGAAGAGCTTCCTGGAAGGTGCGCCCGACCGCCATCACCTCGCCGACCGACTTCATTTGCGTCGTGAGAGTACTGTTGCTGCCGGGAAACTTCTCGAAATTGAAGCGCGGGATCTTGGTTACGACGTAATCGATGGTCGGCTCGAAGCAGGCCGGCGTCTGCCTGGTAATGTCGTTGGGAATTTCATCGAGCGTCATGCCGACAGCCAGTTTGGCGGCTATTTTGGCAATAGGGAAGCCGGTGGCCTTGCTGGCAAGCGCCGAGGAGCGCGAGACGCGCGGGTTCATTTCAATGACGACGATACGTCCGTCCTCGGGGTTGAGCCCGAACTGGATGTTCGATCCGCCCGTATCCACGCCGACTGCCCGGATCACTTTGATGGCGGCGTCTCTCAGACGCTGATATTCCTTGTCCGTAAGGGTCTGAACCGGTGCCACGGTGATCGAGTCGCCGGTGTGGATGCCCATCGGATCAAGGTTCTCGATCGCGCAGATGATCACCACGTTGTCCAGGCAGTCGCGCATGACCTCGAGCTCGATCTCTTTCCACCCCAGCACGCTCTGCTCAAGCAGAATCTCGTGTACGGGGCTGGCGTTCAGGCCGGAAAGAGCGATTTCGTCGAGCTCCTCCTGGTTGTACGCTATGCCACCACCGGCGCCACCAAGGGTGAAAGCCGGCCTTATGATGATCGGGAAGCCTATCTCCGGGGCAATCTCCTGGACGTCGGCAAGCCGCCGCGCTATGCCGGAGCGGGGCACATCCAGCCCTACCTCCAGCATCTTGGCCTTGAACAGCTCCCTGTCTTCAGCTAACTTTATGGCCTCGAGATTGGCGCCTATGAGTTCGACCCCGAACTGCCGCAGCACTCCGGACTCAGCCAGCTCGACAGCCACGTTGAGGCTGGTCTGGCCGCCCATGGTAGGCAGAAGCGCCTGCGGGCCTTCCCGGGCAATGACCTCTCGGGCAACTGCTGCCGTGACTGGCTCCAGGTAGGTCCTGTCGGCCACCTCGGGGTCCGTCATGATGGTGGCTGGATTGGAGTTGATGAGGACAACCTCGTAGCCTTCTTCCTTGAGGGCCTTGCAGGCCTGCGTGCCCGAATAGTCGAACTCGCAGGCCTGACCGATGGTTATTGGTCCGGCCCCCAGGACAAGGATCTTCTTGATATCGCTGCGTTTGGGCATGCGCGCCTCTCCTGCCCGGCCAGTAAGCGCGGGCTTAAGCAAAGTGTACACGCTTGCCGGGCGGCTGCACCCAAGATTGCCCGTGTGTTACCGGATACCGGGGCCTGGCGGAAGCTTTTCAAGAGGGTTTCAAACCGGCCTACCGGTTGGTAGATCATAGCCAGAACGGTGCTGCGGGGGAAGCACTGGTGGTTTCTACCTGGGCTGCCTGGGCGCTGTTGAGGAACTGTTTCAGTCGGCAATGGCCGGAAAGGGAACCATGAGGTATCCGCAAGCAAACGCCTTCAGACCTGGCGCTCGCCTGCTGGCAGCGCTGGCAGCGCTCATCGTGTGTCTGCCGCAGGCAGCCCTTGCCGAGCCGGGCAGGGCTGATGAAAGCGAGGTCTCGCGCGCCACACAGCTGCCCTTGAGCCTCTGGACGGACGCGCAGGTGCGGCCCCGCGGGGTGGTCATCGCCATTCACGGTCTCTTGATGCACGGGCTGGCCTACGATGCCATGGCCAGGACGCTGGCTAGCCGCGGCTTTGTTGTTGTAGCGCCCGATTTGCGCGGATGCGGGCGCTGGTTGCTGGCCGAGCGCGCCGCGGACCGTTCCAGGTTGCTCAACTACGAGCGCAGCTACAGGGATATAGTGGCTATCGCGCGGCGCCTGAAGGCGGATTATCCGGGGCTTCCACTTTTCCTGGTGGGCGAGAGCATGGGAGCCGACCTGGCGATCCGCGTCGCTGCCCAGGAGCCCGACCTGGTGAGCGGGCTGGTGCTGGCCAGCCCGGCTATAAAGGGCAGGCTGCTCATCCTGCCCAGGGTGTTCTACGAGGTCGTCAGCGTTGCTTCCCATCCGCTGCGGGCGGTCGATCTGACACCTTACGTCAGGCGCTGCGCCTCCGACGATCCGCGCGTGCCCGAGGAGATTCTGAGCGACCCGCTGGCCCGCAAGCGCCTCAGTGTGCTAGAGCTCTGGAGGAGCCTGTCGACCGTCAAGCGCACGCTCTGCCTGGTCAAGCAGATCCGCCCCGCAACCCCCGTTCTGGTTATCCAGGGCAGCGCCGACCGCACCCTCAAAGCCAACGCTGTCATGCTCCTTCTGGCTCGGCTGCGCTCCGTGGATCAGACAATCAAGTGGTTCCCGGACCGCGGGCACATACTCCTGGAGACCGCTTATCTGCGTCCGGCCACCATGCAGGTGGTGGAGGGCTGGCTGGACAGCCATGTCGGACCGCAGGACGCCTACCAGGCGGCCAGCCATCCGGGGGTGACGCCGGTAAGCATGGATTGATGGGCCGCCTTTATTTAAGCAGCCGGGCGTATCCGGTTCCGTCGCTTATCACCTTGATGCCCGATCCGGTCAGGCTGGCTATCGCTCCCGGCACCGCCAGGCGTGAGGTCATGGAACCCAGACCGCCGGCAATGAGCAGGCCGTCGGCGGCGACCTGGGCTCCGGCGGTCAAGATCTCCTTGGTGCTGCCCGACTCCAGGCTCTGCTTGAACCTGGATAGATCCCCGTAGACGAGATCGTAACCGCCCGCCGCCATTGACAGCAGCCCGCCCACGGCGCCTGGCCTGGCGCCGCTTCTTAAGCTGTGCAGCTTTTGAATGAAGTTGACCCCGTGCACCAGCGTGTGCGATACGGAGGGAGCATCCTGGCTCAGTGCTTGTGGAGAGGATAGGTTTCTTTCGCCTTTTTCTGGCAGTTTAAAGGGTACGAGATCGCCGCTGGGCTTACGTGAACCGGGGGTCTCCTGCCTGACATCGGCGGGCTTGCTGGACGGAAGGCTGCCCGGGAAGCTCTCGCTGTAGTTGGTGATTGAGCCGTAGCCTCCGGACAGGCTAAGGTTCATGCGGCGCAGGGCATCGAGGTCGATGGTGCCGGCAGTGGGAGCTGCCTGGCGCTTGCCGATCTTCTGGCTGTGATTGAGCAGCCTGACCAGATCCTCTACCGGGGTGGCCTGCGCTGTGTCACGGGAGTTGGACAGGCCGATGACGCCTACCACGCGCCCGCTTTCATCCAGGACAGGGCCGCCGGAGTTGCCGTTTTGCACGTTAATCTCGTATTCCTGGATGAGCCGGTTGGGGTTCTCGCCGGGCAGCGCGCCGCCGCGTACGTCGCTCAGCACATCTCGCAGCAGGCGCGTGGTCCGGAAGTGCCCGGGCGAGACGAACATCTCGTTCCAGCCGCGCGGATGTCCCAGGGCCGCCACCGGCGTCCCCGCGTAGAGATCGGCGCCGCCAGCGCGCAGCGGTAGCACCTGAAACGTCTTGAGCGGATTGTTGTTCTCCACCTTCAAGATGGCCAGGTCGGTGGACGGGTCATAGGTGTCGATCTTAGCCGTGTACACAGTGCCGTCGGCAGCCTTGACCTTGAGGTTGCTGGCGTCTTTGACGACGTGATAGGCGGTGGCCAGCTTGCCTTCGGGCGTTACAAAAAAGCCCGTGCCGGTGACCTCGACCGGCACCGTCTTGCCTTGCTCTTGTTTGGTCTTGTCCCCCTTGATGTGAACAACCGCCGGCTCCGACTCGAGGAAAATGTCGACCAGGTTGAGATTGCGTGGGTAGAAGGTGCGATCGTTTGCGTCCGGGGCCTCGCCTACCCGGAGCGTCGGCAGCACTGCCACGTCACCGGCCTGATGCTGAACGGCGTGTACGCGCTCGAGGGCACCACCTTCCTGCTCAATTGCGCTCTGGTAATCGTTCTGTCGGCTGGGCTGGTCGCCCCAGCCCGGATAGTAATCCGGCATGCAATCTCTTCCTTCGGGCCGAGTCCCTACCCCCGCGTTTAACTATATGTCTGAGCCGTCTGCCCGGTCACTGGGGAAATTACGTACCGGCAGTTAAAAACGCGGTGGCGGGCCAACCTTACCTGCGACAGCCGACCTGCCGGCTGCCCTATCGCTTCCTCACCAGCTCATGTTTTTATAGGTGGCAGCGTACTGCACATAGTTCTGCCAGCCTCGCTCGATTCTGGTGCGATCCTCGCTGCTTACGCCGCGCACGACCTTGCCCGGCACGCCCATGACCAGGCTGCCGGCCGGAATCGCCGAGCCGGGGCTGACCACCGCTCCGGCAGCGACGATTGATCCGGACCCTACGATGGCGCCGTCCAGCACGACTGCCCCCATGGCTATCAGGCAATCCGACTCTATGCGGCAGCCGTGCACGATTGCCCCGTGCCCGACCGTGACCCGGTCGCCGATGATGCACTGGTACTGGCTGGTCACGTGCAGCAAGCAACCATCCTGGATGTTGGTATCAGTGCCAATTTCAATGACGTTGATGTCGGCGCGCAGCACGCAGTTAAACCAGATGCTCGAACGCTGCCCGACCGTTACCCGCCCGATTAACACCGCCGTCGGTGCTACAAAGGCGCTGGCGTCGACCTCGGGCATTTTTTGTGCATACGAAACGAGCATGCACTCCAGTGTACATCCCTGACAAGTGGGCTTGTCAGGCGCCTTTCGACCAAGCAGCCACAGTCCCGGCTGTCCAGCCAATCGAGAAGCCAAGAGTGTAGAATTAACCTTAACCAGGAGGGAAATTGAATGACACCCCTTTTTGAACAACCCATGCTGAAACTGCTGGGGGTTTTGGCACCTACTATCTCTTGGCTCAGTGAAAAAGGTCCTGTGGAAGCAGCGGAGGTTCCGTCGGATCATATAGAGGCCATAAAGCAGCTGGAGCGTATCGGTATAGTTCATAAGCGCAATAACCGCTGCTACGAGCTGCAGAAAGTAAGACTGAAAAAGCTGATGGGCAGCCTCGGCATAGAGGCGCTGCCGGTGGAGCATTTGCCCGACTCGGTCAGGGTCGAGCTCAACTGATTGGTCGGTTAAAACGGCTTGCGCCGGCTTTTGAGCGACAAGCGGTCCGTCGCTCACGCGATCCGGGAGTGCTTTTTGCTCCGGCGGCCGGCAAGCCTGCTCACCTTTGCCAGCCAGCGTCGCCTTCCCGTACTTACCCTGGGCATCCGGAGACTCGAGCGCCTGCGCCGCAGGTCCTCGAGCCTCGTTGAACCCGCTTGCCAAGCAACAGATGCCGGCGCCCTCGAGAAACGGGGCAGCCCGGTGATATATATGCTTGAGTGAGCGCCATTGTGCTGCGCCTGGTTGCCCCTGGCGCTGGATTGTAAGGATGGATATCCTGGCACGAACACTCAGAGCCCTGGAATGGGAGCGCTTGAAGGACTACCTGGCGGCCGAGGCGCTGACAGGCTGGGGACAAGAACTCTGCCTTGCCCTTGCGCCGCTGTCGGGCACGGCACTTATCGAGCAATCTCTGGATGAGACAGCCGAGGCGGCAAGCCTCATTCAGAGCCGTACTGACTTGCCCGTCCAGGCTTTGCCGGAGCTGCGAGGGACGCTGGCCAGGCTCGCTGCCGGCGGCGATCTGTCTGCCCTGGAACTTCTAGATCTAAAGGCGGTCGCCGTCAGCGCCCGGCAGGTCCGCGCCAGCCTCGCCCTGCTGGACAAAGACAGCTTCCCCCGGCTGACCTCCTTCATGCCGTCCCTGCACGGCTTGGAGGCGCTTACTGCCGCGATCGACGAGGCCGTCGAGGAAGGTGGTGCCATCAAGGACTCAGCCAGCCGGCGACTGGGTCAGCTTCGCAGGCAGATGAGGGCGACCGACGGGCAGGTTCGCGACGAGCTGGCCCGGATCATACACTCGGCCACACTGTCAAAGGCCCTGCAGGAGCCGCTTTACACGCAGAGAAACGGACGCTACGTGCTGCCGGTGGCTGCCAGCATGCGTCATGTCATCCCCGGCATCGTGCACGACAGCTCGGCCTCCGGACTGACCGTCTACGTCGAGCCCATGGCCGTAATCGAGCTGGCCAACAAGATGCGCCTGCTCGAGGCGGAAATAGACCAGGAGATAGCGGCGATCCTCACGGCGCTCTCGCGGGCTGCTCAAGGCGACTTAGACAAGATCGAATCCTCTTTTGAGTCCCTTGTGCAGCTGGACTTCATCCTGGCCAGGGCTCGCCTGGGGGTGAGGTACGGCGGTAGCCGACCGGAGATATCCGGCGACGGAAGCCTTTTCCTGCGCGCTGCCGGACACCCGCTGCTCATACTGCGGGATGATGGGCAGGCACCGGCAGTGGTGCGCAATGACATTGCTCTGAACGGGCGACAAAGAACGATGGTTGTCACCGGGCCCAACACCGGCGGCAAGACCGTCCTGCTCAAGACCGCCGGACTCCTGGCGCTCATGGTGCGCGCCGGCTTGCTGCTGCCTGTAGGTCCCGGTTCCAAAGCGGTCGTCTTCCCGGCAATCTACGCCGATATAGGCGACGAGCAGTCGATTGAGCAGAACCTTTCCACCTTCTCATCGCACATGAGAAACATCATCGAAGTCATAGGGCGGGCCGGCGAGGGCAGCCTTGTGCTCCTGGATGAAATTGGCGTGGGGACCGATCCGCGGGAGGGAGCGGCGCTGGCTCAGGCGGTGCTGGCACACCTCAATGACTCGGGCGCATACACCATCACTACCACGCACTATGGGGAACTGAAGGCGCTGGCTTATTCGCATCCGGGCTTCGTAAATGCCAGCCTGGAATTCGATGAGCAGACCCTTTCACCAACTTACAGGCTGAGGCTGGGCGTGCCGGGCAGCTCCAAGGCCACCACCATCGCCAGACGGCTGGGTCTTGCCCCGGAGCTGGTGCGGGCGGCCGAGTCGCTTTTGGGTTCGGAAGGCAGAGGGCTGAGTGAGCTGCTGGATTTGCTTGGCTCCAGGCTGGAGGAGGTGGAGGCAGAAAGGCAGCGGGCTAAGGAGGCTGCCTCCCGTGCCGAGGAGCAGGAGAGGCAGGCCAGGCTGGAGCGCACCCGGCTGGAAGGCGAGCTGGAAGCGCTGCGCAGCAGGACCGCCGCCGAGCTGGCCCAGGAGCTCAGCGCCGCCAGGCAAACCATACGCGCGCTGGTTGCCGAGCTCCAGAGGGCGCCCGCTCTAAAGCACGCTCAGGAGGTCAAGGAGAAGCTCCAGGCAGTGGAGCAGTCCCTGCCCCGATTGCGTCCTGCCGGCAAGCAGCCCGGACGGCAAGACAAGCCGCTCACGGTCGGGCAGACGGTGAGGGTGCTTTCGCTTGATTGCCAGGCGACCGTCGAGGCTGTCCCCGGCTCTCCCGACCCCGAGGCCCTTGTCACTGTCCGGAGAGGCAACCTGCGCATAAAGGTGCCGCGCTCGGATTTGCAGGAAGGTCCTTTTCAGGCCGGCAGTGGCTCAGGCAGCCGGCGAGCGGCCAGCCAGGCCCGGCCTGCCGGCTCGGGGCGGCAAGACAGCGGCAAGGGACAGGCCGTGCCGGCGTCCAGTTCGCCTTTCGTGAGAACCGGGGGCAACACGCTCGATCTACGTGGAAACAGGGTGGAGGAGGCGCTTGCCCGGCTGGAGCGCTTTCTCGATGAGGCGGCAAGGACAAGCGGCGGCCCGCTCATGATCATTCACGGTCACGGAACCGGCGCCATAAAGTCGGCGGTGCGCTCCTATCTCGACAGCTGCGCCTACGCGCTCTCCTTCCGCCCTGGCGAGCTTTACGAGGGAGGCGACGGCGTCACCATAGTCGAGCTGGCTTGACCATGGGGTTCCGGTCAATCCTGAAGATTCAGGTGTTGCAGTTGCTCGACTATGCTCTGCCAGCCGGCAGCCGTGTCTTGAAGTTCGTGAATGGCCATGAAGCCAACGACAGCGACGACCACCGTGGTGATGGCAAAAACCCTGTTGCCTATTGCCAGCGAGATCAGCGCCGCAAAACAAGCGGCGCTCAGAAGGTAGGCGGCCAGCCAGAACGGCGCGTTGAGTGCGTACACGGCCAGCGCCAGTGAGGAGACTGCCAGCAAGGTATTGAACGGGGGAACGACCGAGCTGCCCGTGCGCGGCTTCACCCGTGATGGCATGGCAAAGGCCAGGATGACCATGGCAAAAACCAGCATCGGCACGGCCACGGCCGCCACCAGCCAGGCGACCTCGACCGTGCCCGGTTGCTTGATCTCCTTTACGAAGGGCACCACCCCGACCCAGACCACCCCGGCAAGAATGGCTATGGTGGCGAAGGTAGAAACATAGGACATGAACCTGGAGCGATCGCTTGTTTTGCTTGCTACTCTCCAGGCCAGCGACCGGTCGATCTCCTTGGCGAACGGTGGCTCGCCGAACTCCGGCTGGCGATGGGAAAGATCCCTGCCGCAGCAATCGCAGAAAAAGGACGAGCGCTTGATCACCGCCTGGCAAAAAGGACAAGGATACTCATCGTAATCCATCACCTGCTCTTCCCCGTGCTGGTCCGTTTGCCTGAACAGTTCACTGTCCGGCCGCCCGGATTTTTGCTCTGGTTTACCTGCCATGACCGGCTCATTGCCCACAAGGCCCACCGGGCGATCCTTGCGGCGTACGGGCCTGGGCTTATCTGGCCCGCAGAATGGGCAGGACCCGTCCCGTACGCGCAAAACCTGAGATCGACACCAGTATCACTGTTAGAAGCTCCGCATGAAGATGCGTTGACCAAATGCAGGGTTCCTATTGGTCAGTATATGGCCGTCTGCGTATTTTCCCCACTTCCTGAGCGTGTTGTAGCCGAGCCTCTGTCAAAAAACGTGGTTTGCCGGGTAGAAGCGGTTGGCTTGCCCGATGGCCACCGACCAAAGATAAAATCTTGGACGGAAGGCAGCACGGCTACGTAGTTTCCCCAGTCACAAACAGGGGAATGATAGTTAAGCTAGGGCAAGCTCGGCGCTCACAAACGATGTTGAGGGAATTTGGACATGCCACCCTTTGAAGAAACCCGGAGAGACCAGGTAGAACAACAGCAGTTTGGTTCTCCACAGCCACCGGCAGGCAGCGACAGCTTGAGGCAGGAGGCGTTCCAGCGCCCGGAAGGGCGGGCATTCCGGCATGAGTCGGTCAACAGCATTTACAGTCCCAATTTCGACAACCCCGTGAGCCACCTGGACAATGCCCGCATGTCGTTGAAACGCGGTGATTTCCAGTCAGCCGAGCGCGAGTATTTTGCCGCCATTCGAGCCGCCGACCGCATCGACCAGCGCGAGGTGGCGCGCGAGCGCGAGCGCGTCAAGCAGGCTTTGCAGTCTGAATCCGATCCAGCCAAGCGTCGCGAGCTGGTGCAGTGGGACTCCACCTTGCATGACATGCAGCGCGCCCCCGGCTTCACCCGGGCGAACCTGGGGCTCTGCTATATAAGGATGGGCTACCACGGCGAGGGCCACTACCTGCTCATGGAAGCAGGCAAGCGTGACCCGGAGATGTACAACGATCCCAACTTCATGCGCCGCCTGAGGGCCCTGGGCCGGCCGATGCCCGGGCGCGAAGGGGGAGTGCCTGGCGGATACGATCAGGGCGGGCAGCCCATGCCCGCAGACCAGGGCGGGCAGCCCGGGCGCCGACCCGGCGACACCTCGGTTAAGCCGCCCGCCGATGGCTCGACCACCAGACCAACCGATCGCGTGCAGCCCCCATCCGGCACCAGCCGGCACGATGCACAGAATTTCGACAACCCGTTCTCGCACGTGGCAAAGGCCAACGAAGACTTCGCCAAGAACGGCAAGCTGTCGCCTCAATCCAAAGCCGAGTACGAGGCTGCCATAAAGGCTGCCGACAGCATCGACAGGCAGTACCTGGCGCAGCAGATGAAGGCGCTGCAGGACGCCCTGGCCAAGGCTTATCCGCCAGAAACGCAGCAGCTCGTCGCCGCCAAGGAGAAAGAGCGCGACGACATGCTGGCTGCTCTGCCGCAAGACAAGAAGGACAGGCTCAAAGAGCTGGGAACCAAGCTCTCTCAGGCCAAGACGCCGGAAGAGCAGGAGCAGGTCAAGAAACAGATGCGCGATCTGGTTCCCGATCTGGCCAAGAAACAGGACGAGATCGACCAGCTTACAGCGCAGCCCAAAGCCATTCTCGAGCAGCTCCAGGCGCTCCAGCACCTCAATAACTCCTCGGCTCTAGCAAGATTCGCTTATGCCGAAGCGCTCCGCCAGTCTGGCGACAAGAGCACGGCCAAGCAGCTTCTGGAGCAGGTGGCCAAACTCGATCCCGACGCCACCAAAGACGCCAAGTTCCAGGAAGCCGCCAAAGATGTGGGTCTTACGCTGCAACCAACGGATGCATCGAGGCCGCCTGCTGAAAAACCGCCGGAGAGCGGCACAGAGCGACCGACCACCCCGGGAGCTACCGGCGCTACCGAAGAAGACGCTTTCGATCTCCTGCAAAAAGCTCATGAGATAAACGAGAAGCAGGGCTTCGCGGCCGCCAAGCCGGCCTTTGAAAAGGCTGTTGCGGCTGCCGACAAGATCGACATGAAGATGGTCGATGACAACATCAAGAAGATCGAAGAGGCTCTAAAGACCGAAACCGATCCCGAGAAACAAAAGAAGTTGCAGGAGCTGGGCGCGCTCTTCATCAACTACAAGCACGCTCCTTTCATCACGCGCTTCCAGATGGGCATCGCCCAGAACAACTCCGGCGATTACGCCGGCGCCAAGGCGATCTTTGATGCGGCTGCCGCCAAGGATCCGGAAGCGGCAAAGGAAGCCGTCTTCAAGGCCGCCCTCGATGCCAACGGCAAGCAGCAGCAGATCAAGGAAGACGATCTAAAGAAGGTGGCCAGCACGACGTCTACCGATGCCTCCGGAACGGGGGCGGTAGCCACGGCCGACAATCCCTACACTTACATCCAGGCAGCCGCGCAGCAGGCTGAGGCAGGCAACAACAAGACAGCCGAAGAGCAGTGGAAAAAGGCTATCGAAGCAGCCGACAAGCTGCCCATGGACCAGTACCGTGCCAAGCTGGCCGAGATCGAGACCCAGCTCAAGTCAGAGAGCGATCCGGTCAAGAGCCAGGAGCTGCTCAAGCTCAAGGAAGGACTCAAGGAGGTCGTCAACCTGCCGGCTACCGTGCGCACGGAGACGGCGCTCTTCTACCTGAAGAACGCCAAGCCGGACGAGGCCAAGGCCATGCTCGAGCAGGCCTTGCAGAAGGATCCGACGCTCAAGGACAACGAGAAGTTCAAGCAGCTCGTCCAGATCTCGCAGGAGAATTCCAAGGGCACCATCGACAAAGCGCTTTCCTTCCTCAAATCCACCGGCAAGGAGCTGGTTTCCGATGGTATCTCGGGCGGCGTTGGTCTGGCAGCCTTCTCGCTTACACCGGGCGGCCGGGTCCTCAAGTTAGGCTCAGCGTTGCTGGCAGGCGGCGCCACCAAGCATGGCTTGTCCATGGCCGGTCTGGGTGGCGAAGGCAAGAGCTTCACGCAGAACATGCTCTGGGGCGGTGTGGACGCTCTGGCTATGGTTTCCGGTGCCGGCGTGCGCCAGCGCATGATGACCGGGTTCGAGAAGAACCTCGGAACCGCTGCGCTCAAGGATATGGCCATCAAGGGCGGCATCACCGAAGCCGAACGGCTGGCTCTCCTGGAGGGCGGCGGCCCCGGCGGCCTGCGGGTTCTGACCGGCATGCTGGAGAAGAATTCAGCCACGCTCTCCGGTACCACGCTCAAGGAGATTGCCCTGAAGGCCGGCATCACCGACGCCGAGAAGCTGGCTGCACTGGAAGCCTCAAGCGGCGCCGGCGGTGTGGCCGAACTGAGCAAGCTGCTGCAGACATCCGGCACGGCACTGAACGGCACAACGCTCAGAGAGATGGCCATGCAAGCCGGCATCACCGATGCCAAGCAGCTGGCCGCCTTCGAGAGCAAGAAAGGGCTGGACGGCTTGAAGGCTGTCACCGCCATGCTCACCGAGAATACCGAGCTGAAGAAGAAAGCTGCCTCCGATGCGCTCAAGGATGCGGTTGCCGCGGCGCCCTGGTACAAGAAGCCTGCGCTCTGGGCGCAGGGTCACAGCCCGCTTCTCTGGCGCATCCCCAACCAGTCGCTCAAGACCTTTGCCGAGAAGGAGAAGGAGTACCTGGCAGCCAAGGGCAGCCGCATGAACTACCTCAACCCGCTCAACATGTTCTCCAACCCGAACAACTACAGCGGCACCCAGAGGAACCTGGAAGCACGGACGTTCTGGAACCGCTACAAGATCGACGCCGCCAGCGTCGGCGCCACGTCGCTCGTCTACCGTGGTGCTCACGAAGGCGCCAGAATCGGCGAAGTGGATCCAGTAACAGGCAAGAAGTACTC
>DATNRD010000638.1:0-7294 GCA_036703665.1 Candidatus Obscuribacterales bacterium | reverse complement strand
GAAAAACGCGCGCGCTTCGCCAGGCTGGCCGACTGCCTGGAGAGCTACGCGCAATTCCTGAAAGCCCTCAATCGCGGTGACGAGGCAAACCGGATAGCCAACAAGGCCAAGATATACGCCGGCTTCGCGCACCCCCCGCCCGGCGGTTGCCAAGCGGTTAGCCGGTTTGCTAGAAGTGGAATAAGAGCGGTGGGCTGACGTCAGGAATGGAGGATTTTTGTCGTGGAGAGAATGCAAATTTACCAGCATGTTTTGAGCGCCTATGCCGGCGCGCAGAAGGGACCGAAAAAAGTCGAACTTCCTCCCAGCGTAGACAAGATCGTGGCGATTCTGTCCGAAGTACCGGACAATATGGTCCAGCCGATCATCAACCTGATCGTCACATGCGAGCAGGAGCCGCGCGTCCTCGACGCCCTCCACAAGTTGTTGCGCGAAAGGGGGCTGGCGGGCAAACCCGCCTCAAAAAGCGGCCAATCCCAGTCACCCCGAGACTTGATGGCTTCTCTGGGATCAGCAGCGGAGTGAGGCGTGCCATTACCGGCGGTATTGATAGTGCAGGCAATTGGGCCGGCCGACCAGCCTGCAAGGCATGGCAGACTGCCCGTCCCCGGCCATGGCCGGCCCCCCGAGCACAGGCGCGAGGTTAACCCCTGCCGGGGCGGACAGACCTGCCGATTGGCGATGTGAGCCGCGCCTGGCACCTGGTGCGGACCGCTCGGTTACAATGGCAGTGGCACACCCGTAAGCGGATTTATTTCAGGCAACGCGCCCGTCAGAGATGTTCAATACCGTCCTACTGGTGGACGACGACCAGCAATTTCGCCAGCTGGCCGTACAAGTCTTAGAACAAAGACAGTGCAAAGTCTTCCAGGCCTCCAGCGGCCAGCAAGCCTGGCAGTTGCTGGGCGGCACGCATCCCGATCTCATCATCGTGGACGGCGTGCTGCCGGACGTAAGCGGAGTGGACTGGATCGCCGAGCTCCGCTTGCGAGGCGACACCACGCCGATAATCTTCATCTCCGGGCACTGGTGGGACCCTGACACGCTGCAGAGGCTCTTTCGCGAATACGGGGTATCGCTCTTCGTGCACAAGCCCATTATCCCGGAGGCCTTCAGCGAGGAAGTACAGTTCCTGCTTGCCCGGAGCAGCACGGCCAGCCCGCCGGGAGCAGAGCAGGATCTGCAAGATGAGCTCGATAAGCTGCGCCGGGAATACGCGAGCAAGCTGCCCGACAAACTGGACGATCTCCGCCGGGCCGTCAACGCGGCCAGGGAAAGGGCAAACGAGAGCTCACTTCTAAACCAGGCCAAGTCGCTGGCCCACAAGATACGGGGAACAGCCGGCTCCTACGGCTTCACCACCATCGGCGAAAGGGTTGGCAAGATCGAGGAAGCGCTAACGCTGCTAGAAAAGGAGGAGCGGCAGGATGCCAGCGAGCTCTGGAACAGGGTAGGCGGCGACCTTGCCGGGGCCATAAGCGAGGCGCTCTCCGTGAGTTTGCGCGACCCGCGCAGTCTAGAGTCGGCGCCGGACAGCGCTGTCTCGACGCATCGCCCCTCCATGGCCAGAATACTGCTGGTCGACGACGATCCGGAGTTCCTCGAATTGGCCCGGGCCATGGGTCGGCAGCGCCTGATAGAAATCGTGACTGCCTCCCACCCCGAGCAAGCGCTTTTCGAAGCCAGCACTGGCAACATCGACGCGGCGATCCTGGATGTTTCCCTGGGGTCTACGGGATTCACCTTCTCGCTGGCCGGCGAGCTGCGCAGCCTGCCGGGTTGCCAGGACCTGCCGGTGGCATTCATTTCAGCCGACGAACGGATCGAAAGGCGGGTGACCGCAGCCCAGATGGGAGCTGCGCTTTTCCTGAGCAAACCGCTGGAGCCTGAGGCTCTGGAGTTCGCGGTGCACCAGCTCGTCTCTGCACGCCAGCTCGGCAAACCGCGCGTGCTTGTGGTCGACGACGATGAAGACTTCTCGGCGGGCGTGGAGTTGATCCTGCGCCAGGCAGGCATGCTCACTGCCAGGCTCCACGACAGCACGCGCATTCTCGAGAAGCTGAACGAATTTTGCCCGGACCTGGTTTTGCTCGACGTGCTGATGCCGGGTCTGAGCGGCTACGATGCCTGCATGATGCTGCGCACCATGCCGCGCTGGCGCGATCTGCCCATTCTCTTTCTGACAGCGGAAACCGGCTGGCAGTCCCGCTCTGCGATCTTCAAAGCCGGCGGCGATGACTACCTTACCAAACCGGTCATGGCCGAGGAGCTCTTGACCAGGGTTAAGATACGCGTGGAAAGAGCGCGCTTGCTGAAGGAAAGGGCCGATAAGGACACGATTACCGGCTTGCTGCTTCGCCGCGCTTTCATGGAGCAGCTGGCGCCAATGTTGGCGGAGGCTGTCAAACACGGTTGGCCGCTTACCATAGCGCTGCTCGATCTGGATCACTTCAAGAAGGTCAACGACATCCACGGGCACCTCTCAGGAGACGGCGTCCTGGCCGGGTTGGGCAGGTTGCTGTCGCGGCGATTCCGCATGCATGACTTGAAGGGACGCTGGGGAGGCGAAGAGTTCATCCTGGCGTTCAGTCGCCAGACGCGGCAAAGCGCGCACACGGCCGTCGAGCGCGTGCTGCAGGAGTTCGCGGAGTTGTCCTTTCCGGGCGAGCACGGGGAGGAGTTCCACGTCGCCTTCAGCGCCGGTCTGGCATCGTACCCGTCTGACGGTGCCTCCATTCACGAGCTTATCAAGAAGGCCGACGGCCGGCTGATGGCTGCCAAGGCCGCCGGCCGGGCTAGAGTCGTGTCCGAAGGCTGAGCCGCTACCCCTCCACCGTTTTGTAAATCCGGTGCTGCAGCGGGCAGACTGTGCCTGTGCCGGTAGCTATAATTTCGAGTTAGCCGCGCCATATACTCGGTAATCCTCTTGCAGCTGAAGCTTACAGTCTGGCAAAAAGGCCTCATTCTTGTCGGTGTGCCGCTGCTCTTCCAGCTGGCGCTTTTGCAGACAATAAGTTACCTGAACAGACAATACGAAGCCGCGACAGCCTGGGAGATGCGCACGCAGCAAGCACTGGCGCAGGCTCACGAGGTCTTCGAACTGATCATCGATGCGCAGACGGCAGCACGGGGCTATGTCCTGACGAGCAACCCGGCCTTTCTCAAGCCCTATAACAGGGCCAGGGCGGTTCTTCCGGCGCAGCTCCAGGAACTCGAGGATCTGACTCATGACGACCCGGCGCAGACAGCCAGGGTGAACCGGCTGGCCAGCCTTGCCGCTGAGACACTCACGGTACTCGAAAAGAACGTGCGCCTGGTTCATGAAGGCAATGCAGCCGAGGCCGTCCGGCAGATTCGAAGCGGGCGCGGTGAGGCGCTTGCCGAGGAGTTTCGCAAAGAGCTGGCCCGCTTCTTCAACCACGAGGAAGCAAGAGCGGCAGCCCGGAGGGAGCAAGGCAGGCAAATGCGGGACATGCTCAACACGCTCCTGCTTACCGGCATGGGCGCCACTGTTCTCCTGGCGCTGGCGCTGCTTGTGGCCATCGTACACGACGCGCGGCGCCGCCTGAAAATACTGACGGACAATGCTCGCCGGCTGTCGGAGGGCGAACCGCTTCATCCTGAAATCGGTGGCGGTGATGAGCTGGCGGTGCTTGACCAGGCTTTCCACCAGATGGCGCTTTCTCTTAAGGAATCCAGAAGCAAAGAGCAACTCGGTCACGAATTTTCTCAGGCGATCATCCAGAGGGCCTACGATGCCTTTATCAGCATTGATGAGGCCAGCACGATCATCGATTGGAACGAGCAAGCAGAAAAGACCTTCGGGTGGTCGAAGGAGGAAGTGGTCGGCCGCTCCCTGATCGAGACCATCATCCCCGAGAGTTTTCGTGACGCGCATCGGCAGGGGCTCCAGCGCTTTCTGAAAACAGGGGAAGGGCCTGTCCTCAATAAGAGAATCGAGTTGCCAGCATTGCACCGCGATGGACGGGAGATCCCGGTTGAACTGGGCGTCTTTCCCGTGAAGAAGGGAGAGCATTACACATTTTGCGCCTTTCTGCACGACATTACAGATCGCAAGCAAGCTCAGGATGCCATTCGTGCCAGCGAGGAGCGAATCAGGAAAGCCATCGATCACATGCTCGTGGGACTGGCCATTTTGACACCGAGAGGCATTATCCGCTCGGTCAACCCGGCCATGGAAATGATGTTCGGATATGAGCAGGGCGAGCTGGTCGACACACATTTTATGGACCTTTTTTCGCAGCAACGCAAGAGAGACCCCGACAGTTTCGTACGCAGCACTCTGCGCAGGGCGTTCGGGCATATCGTCGAGATGAACGCGGTCAAGAAAAACGGAAACGTCTTTCCCATCGAGCTTTCGCTGTCCGAATATCATACGACGGAAGGGGAGTTTCTCCTGGCAAACGTGCGCGACGTGTCCGAGCGCCACGAAGCTGACAGGGTCAAGAAAGAGTTCGTTTCCGTGGTAAGCCACGAGCTGCGCACCCCATTGACCTCTATCCGCGGTTCGCTGACTCTCATTGCCGGCGGCGCTCTTGGCGAGCTTCCTGCCGAGGTCAAGGAGGTCGTCGGCATTGCCGAGCGAAACACTCTTCGCCTCATCAATTTGATCAACGAAATACTGGATCTCGAGCGCCTGGAAAGCGGGAAGCTCGAGATGCGCATGGAAGACGTTTCCGTTTCCGCGATTATCGATCGGGCGGTGGAGTCGGTCAGGGCACTGGCTGAGGAGCATGCGATAACAATTGACGTATCGACCCAACCTCAAACTATCCACGCCGACGCAGACAGATTGGTTCAAGTTATGGTCAACCTGCTTTCCAACGCCATCAAGTTCTCGGAAGCCGGCACGAAGGTAAGCATCTCGCACGAGGCCGGCGAGAGCTGGCTCGAGGTGAGGGTGACGGATGAGGGGCGCGGCATACCACCGCGGTTCAAAGAGCTGATATTCGAACGGTTCCAGCAGGTCGACGCCGCCGATTCCCGTCAAAGGGGCGGGACGGGTCTCGGGCTGGCCATATGCAAGGCAATTATCGAGAAGCATCATGGAGTTATCGGGGTCGAGAGCACGGAGGGCAAGGGAAGCACCTTCTGGTTCCGCCTTCCGGTATCGCCCGCGGTGGCGCTGCCCGAGCAGCCGCCGTCCCACCCCGAGGTTGTCGTCTGTGTAGCCGACGAAGAGACCCGCCTGCTCTGCGAATCCGTGCTCGAGCGGAGCAATTTCAGCTTCGCTTCCGTGCGCTCCGCCCAGGAAGCGCTCGAGCTGGTCAAGAACTCACCGGTCAGTCTGCTCATCGCGGACGCCGGGTCGATCGAAAGGCCAGCCATCGATTTCCTCGAGGATTTACGCGGAATTGTCGACCTTTCCCGGCTCCCGGTTGTCTTCACGGGCAACAATGTCGTACTTTCGGCCGAGGAGCTGTCCAACAAGATGGCCGTGCATTTGAGCCAGCCGCTCAGGGAGGCGGAGTTGGTCGCCGCCATCAGTGGCTTCCTCAGGCGCGCCGGTGGAAGCGATGTGCTGCTTGTCGAGGATGATCCGGAGCTGGTTGCGTTGCTGCGCCACCAACTCTCCCTTGAGGGCATCGCAGTTCGCAGCGCGGCAAGCGGGAAGGAGGCCGTGGCGCTTGCCAACAGGGAGCCGCCCGCACTCATCGTTCTGGATGTCGGGCTGCCTGAGGGCGATGGGTACTACGTCGTGGATCAGCTCAAGCAGAAGAGTCACCTGCGAACCATCCCCATGCTCGTATACACCGGGCGGGATCTCACAGCCGAGCAGCGAGATAAGCTCCACCTGGGACCTACTCTTTTCCTCACAAAAGCCAAAGCCACCGATGCCGAGCTGAAAGATCTGGTACTCTGGTTGCTGCGCACGACCACACCAGGTTAAACGAAACTTCAGCGATGAAGGTACTCATAATCGATGACGAAGACGACATCAGAACCATAGCCAAACTCTGCCTCGGCAGAGTGGGCGGGATGGAGGTCATCGAGGCGTCCAACGGCATGGATGGAATAAGGCTGGCCTCAGAGCATCATCCGGACGTTATACTGCTTGATGTGATGCTGCCCACGATGGACGGGCCGGCAACCTTCCAGGAGCTGCAGAAGCATCCCGACACCGCCTCCATTCCTGTTATCTTTCTTACAGCCAAAGCAATGGCCTCCGAACTGGAGAAACTGCAGGCTACCGGCGTGGCCGGAGTGTTGACAAAACCATTCGATCCCATGGCGCTGCCGGCACAAGTGCGCGCAATTCTCAGTGTGAAACAGAAGTGACAAGCGATCAAACCAGTTCTCGGGGTGGACTCTGGAAGCAGTTAGTCGGCATCGGCATTGCCGCGTTGTTTCTGTGGCTGGCGTTCCGCGGCATCGACATGGAGCAATTTCTCGGCCACCTCAGACGCATCCAGCCCCCATTCATACTGCTGCTGTGCTTGTCCGCGCTTGCCAGCCACTTCTTGCGCGCCTGGCGCTGGATCATCCTTCTCAAACCGGTTTGCGAAAGACGTGTGAGCTTGTGGAACTCATTTTGCGCCGTCATGATCGGCTATGCCGTCAACGTAGTCATACCAAGAGGCGGAGAGATAGCTCGACTGGTGTCCATAAGCCGCAGCGAGAAGCTGCCCTGGGTCGGCGTGCTCCCGACCATGTTCATAGACAGGCTGATCGACATCGCGCTCCTTGTGCTCCTTCTGGGCTTCACGCTGGTGGTTTTCCCGTCCAGCGCCACCGCGGATTTGCCCTGGCTTGTGCCGAGCGGCATCTCGCTGTCGATTGCCACCGTGGCCGGCCTTGTCATGCTGCCGAGAATGTCGGACATCATAAACTGGTTCACAGGCAGGGAATGGCTCAAGAAACATGTATCTGCAGGCATACTGCAGTCGGTAGAAAAGCTATCCGAGCAGTTCCATGCTGGCACTCAATCGTTGAGCAGTCCCGGCGCATATCCGGCAATCGCGGCACTCAGCCTGGGCATCTGGTTCTTCTACTGGTTGAACTTTTATCTCATGATCTGGGCATTCGCCCTGCAAAATCAGGTCAGTGCCGCACAGTGCCTGGTGGTCTTCACAATCGGCTCGGTCGGAGTGCTCGTACCGACGCCCGGCAACGTCGGCAGTTTTCATTTTCTGGTCAGTCAGGGACTGGTGATGGTGGCAGGTGTAAACCGCGAGCTGGCTCTGGCATTTGCTACGGTATTGCACATTCTCTGCTTCGTAGTTGTGACCTGCATACCGGCGGCGATCTGTGTAGCAATTCAAAGCGCCTCCCG
>DATNRD010000637.1:0-4744 GCA_036703665.1 Candidatus Obscuribacterales bacterium | reverse complement strand
TGACAACCCCACACACCTCAGACTTTTTCAGCTGGAGGCCCAGTCAGGCAGCGCGCTCAGCCACCCCAACATCATCTCCATGTTCGACTTCGGGATGATCGCGACGCAGCCCTATCTGGTTATGGAATTCATAAACGGTCCGAGTTTGGCGGACGCGATCAAGCAAGCAGGTCTGCTGCCACTTGATAGAGCCCTGCGAATTTTCCTTCAGGTATGTTACGGGGTCGAATATGCGCACGCTCACGGGATCATCCACCGAGACCTCAAGCCGAGCAATCTGATGCTCCAGCAAGCGTCCAACGGGGATGAAGTTGTCCGAGTGGTGGACTTCGGGATTGCCAAGATCATTCCTCAGGGCAACGAAGAACTGGAGCGATTGACACAGACAGGAGAGTACTTCGGCACCAGTTATTACATGAGCCCCGAGCAGTGCATGGGGCTGGGGGTCGATGCGCGCTCCGATATCTACGCGGTAGGCTGCATCATGTATGAGGTGTTTACCGGCCAGCCTCCTTTCGTGGGTGACAACACCCTGGACACGCTCCAGAAGCAGATCCATGAGCCGGCTCGGTCCCTTTCGGACGCGCGCGCCGATCTCCGCCTGGTGCCTCAACTGGAAAAGGTTGTGATGAAAGCTCTGGAGAAGGATGCACGATGCCGATACTCCTCAATGGGGGAGCTGCGGCACGGACTCATGGAAGTGTACGATAGGCTTGCCGCCAGCATCTCCTGAGCAGTCACTGTCGCAGCAACCACTGAACCATGGACGTTCAGCGAGCCCGGATTCCCGCAAGCAGAGAGCGACACGAGTGGATCAGCCGCCGCTGAGCGCACAGATAATGTGGACGGTGTCACCAGGGTTCAGCCTGTGCGACAACTGTTCCGCCTGCTCAGTGTTTACGAATATCCTGATGTGTTGCCGAATGGACTCCTGCTCATCGATCATGCGAAATTTGATCCCGGGATAGCGCCTGTCCATATCGGCGAGAAGCTCGGCAACGGAGGCGCCCTCGGCTTCAATGCGGCTCTGCCTGCCCGTATAGGAACGCAATGGACTGGGAATGTGCACGATCATCGGACATTCTCCACGATCGTCAGCGAGTAGATCTCAGGCAGATGTCGCACAAGACATTTCCACGTTTCACCCTCGTCGCTGCTGCCCCACACTTCACCACCGGTAGTGCCGAAGTACAAGCCAGCAGGCTCGCAGGAATCGGCGGCCATAGCTTGCCTCTTCACTGTGAAAAACGCGTTTGACCGCGGCAAGCCCTTACGTGTCCCTATCCACATGGTTGTACCAGGCTTCGCCATTTTCGTGACCATATACGCCTCTCACTTCGGCCGCCCACAGGTTGACGGAGCAGCGTTTCCGCTTGTGCCATACCAACGCCGCGGCTTCGTGCCGTTCGAAGGAACAGACGTACCATTGTCCGGCCTGTTGCCGCCTTCGGCAATTGTTCAGCTGAGCAACATTGTTGTCAGCATATCCATGGACTGATTTGCCGACAATGAGCTGGCACTATCTGACGGAAGGAACCGGTGCTCGAACGACTTGCTCGCTCGCACGCCTGTCCCTGCTGCGCCAGATCACCCTGGCGTTGGGAATTCTGAGGAATTCCGCCGCCGGATATACTGTCTTGCCAAGTAAGAATATGGGTCGGCTTCTTACCTGTACGCCTCCGGCCTTCAACGCCCCAGCTATAAGACCGGTGCAGTTACCGGCCTGATTGTCGAAGGACGGATCGAATGGCGTTCCCAGCTTCGACTTGGCGTATCGGAGAGCTCGCACTACGCTGGCGTCGTCCTTATATGGGGGCCGCACGAGAACCATGTCCGTACTCTGCTTGTCCAGATAGCTCGTAATATCAAGCTTCCTGACTATCACCATCATGTTTACGATTTTGCCGTCCTCGTCGACGATTGCAGCATGCACCCAGCTGCTACCAGTACCGGCAAGGCAAAGAAGCATCCAGTGAAAGCTGTGCAGGTTTCGTTCAACGATGACATCACCCGGCTGAACCACTCTCTTAAGCTCGGTAATCTGCTCGGGCGTGACATCCCACGGCGTTGCGTACGGCCAGAGCTTACTTCCGTAAAGCGCGTTACGCACCGGCGGCACGAATAGCAGTATCAAAAGCGATACCACTAATAACCCGACTGTCAGCAAAGTCTTCTTGAACAACTTTCGATCCGCGTCTACGTTCGGGTACTGGACTGGTCAACCACCCTGCAGTTCCCTACAGGTACGGAATGATTGCTCCCAACTGTCATACTAAACCAATCGAGCTACCGGCGGCGTGCTCTTCAAAAGGTCCTCACATACCGCAAAGAGAGGCTGACCGGCGCGACAAGCCCCATTTGCCGCTTTGGATTAAATGGCGCCGGAGCCAGTCCCGTCGGCGTACGGACAGGCAGCCCGGGCAGGGCAGTCCTGCCTGGATTGATGTGCTGGGCGAAGGTGATCGGCACCTCCAGTATCCAGTAGTCCCTGCCGTGGCCGTATGTAACACCGGGACCAAAAGCCATCGACCAGCCGGGCTGACGGAAGCCGTCGTTGCGCCCGAAAAGGTCGTGCGAACGAAGCCCCTCCCAGTGCCACACGCCCAGGAGTCTCAAACCCTTTAGCCTGGGCTTGTTCCATGTCCCGGGCAGTCTGATGGCCGCTCCTGCGCGCATGGCCCAGGTATCGGCCACCGAATTGGTTAACTCATCGAGAAAGTTGCCGGCCAGCGGCACTCCCAGATTCTTGATGATAGACCCCGTACCGTTGGTGTTTCTCGGGTTAATCAAGTAATTGCCCGACGCAAAGACGGTGACCCCACGAAGGATCTCAGGGCGGCGAAAGGTCTTGAAGGAATCGAATCCCACGAGGATTCCCACTCCCCCATCACCGGGCATGATGGCAGGCGGATAGACGGCGCGCCGGCTGGGGTTGAAGCCCGTTTCGTCGGGAATTGTTGCCTTCAGGTTCCAGTTGCCGCTCGGAATCTTCACCCCGATACCCAGAGCAACGTTCTGAAAGGGACTGTTCTTGCTGTCCAGCATCCAGCGCTGCACATACACAGAGATATCGCCAAGACCATTTGCGTGCCAGTGCTCCTGCCGCCCCAGGGCGCCAAGCGGCGGCAGCTTGACGGAGAATCTATTGAAGACGATCGGCACCCCCACGATCACGCTCGTTCTAGGCGTGAAGGCATATCGCGCGCTGACATCGAGTATGCTCAGACGCTCAAACGGATTCCAGAGGTCAGTAAAAGTCCTGTTGAACCGCGAGTCGAAGTACGATCTGTGCGCCTTGGCGTATCGCCAGCCCACAGACAGCTGAAACTTCTTACCTTCCGTCGCGCCGAACCCGGGCACGAAACCTCTGGCGCTCGCTCAGCCCTGGGCCAGAACGGCTAGAGTGCAAGCGGTCAGCTGCAGCACCGCGCACACCATCAAGATGATCAACACTCTCATAGCGTCAATCATTTTACTGAACCGGCATTTCACGCTCGGCTGAAATAAACTGCGCCAGGGCAGCCCTCAACTCGGGCATGGATGCATGCCTGCCTGCTGGATCTTTGTCAAGCATCCGCAAGACTTCTTTCTGAAGCTCGACAGGCACGCTGGAATCGTCAGGGAAGACGGGCGGGTCCTCAAAAACGTGCTTGCGAATGATGTCAAACGGGTTTTCGCCACTGAAAGCATGCTGGCCGGTCAGGCACTCATACAAGATGCAGCCCAGTGAATATATGTCAGTGCGCCCATCGACAGGCTTGCCCATACACTGCTCGGGACTCATGTAACCGGGGCTCCCGAATACCTCGCCGGACTTCGTCAACCTCTGGCTCTCCTCGATTACCACCGCCTTGGCAAAACCAAAGTCGACTATCTTGACTTGCTCGCCACAAACAGGATCATCAATGACAATCACATTGCTCGGCTTCAGGTCCCTGTGTATGACGCCTTTAGCGTGTGCATGAGCCAGTCCGTCGCAAATCTGCAAGCAGATTTTAAGAGACCTGTTCACGCTCATGTGCCCGGCTTTCTCCCAGATGTCACCCAGTATGTCCTCCAGACTGGTGCCGTCGACGTAGTCCATCACCAGGTACGGCTCGCCGGTGTCGGTGAAGCCGAAGTCATGCACCGCGACCAGGTTGGGATGCGACAACAGGCTGACCGCCCTGGCTTCATGCTTGAAGCGCCTGACCAACTTCATGTCGGCGACCTTGTGCGAGTGCATGAGCTTGATCGCCGCCGGTTTGTTCAGCTCCTTGTGCACCGCCTTGTAAACGGTGCTGGTCGCCCCCCACCCGAGGACGCTGGTGATGCGGTACTTGGAGGCAAAGTCCGTGTCGACGAGCGGGTCTTTCACGATGCGCACGAGCTCCGCCCCATCGGTAGGGCACTCGGTCTCGTCATGGGAGAATTCCTGAGAACACTGGGGACAGACATGTTTCACCGATGAAAGCGGGCGCGAGCTGCCGGTTGGCGACGCAGAGGCGCTCTCAGGGTCGGCACTGGCTGCCACAACCGCGGATTCCAGCCGTTCCAGCGTGCTCACTGTCCAGGCAACAACGGCAATTACCAGGGTCAGCGCGCACAAGCTGAACAGCGCCCATCCGAAGGCCTGATCGTAGAGACCAGCCTTCTCGCCCTCGGTCTTGGCCCACAAGAGAAACGGCAGGGAGGCGATTACCAGAGACGAGTGACGGACAAGCGTACCGGCCCGGGTACTCTTGGCAAAGGCTTGCGCCAGCCC
>DATNRD010000636.1:0-5369 GCA_036703665.1 Candidatus Obscuribacterales bacterium | reverse complement strand
GAATTCGGCATGAGCGAACGGCTCGGACCGATGACCTTCGGCAAGCGGTACGATCACGTCTTTTTGGGCCGCGATTTCGGTCACGACCGCGACTATGGCGAGCACGTGGCCACCATCATCGACGAGGAGGTCCGGCAGATCATCACCAGCCAGTACGAGGCCGTCAAAGCGCTGCTACTCAAGCATCGCCCGCACATGGATGCAATTGTGAAGGTGCTGCTGGAGAAAGAGACTCTGGACGTCAAGGAAGTCGAGGCAATCATGGAAGAGGTAGACCGCCAGCTGGCCGCAGGCGCCGGCGCCGCCACGCCGCCGGATGACAGCACCACGCCGACGGCCACCGCCGGTGCCGCTTCCGAAACAGTGCTTACAACAGGCTCGGCAGACTCCGAAGCCGAGGGTCCGCCGGACTCCGGGCCCCAGCCCGAACTGAAGCCCAAATTCGCCTGAGCTAAATGCCGTTCACTTTACGACGGATTGGGTTCGGAACCCTGAGAGCGCAGGCGTCCCGCCTGTGCGAGCGGGCAGGATGCCCGCGCCCCCAGGTTAAGTGAACGGCCTTGGAGCTAAATGCCCTTTTCTTTCTTGGCGGCGCTGTGCCCAGGCGGCGGCTTGATTTTGATGAGATCGGCAAACGACTGGCCGAAGGGGTTGGCGTTCTGGTAAAGCCCGGCAGCCGGCGCGGACCCCATTCCGACGCCCGGCAGCCCAGGCTGCCAGATTCCCTGCCCGCGCAATTGCTGCATGTGAAGCTGAATCTTGGCTGCCATCTGCGTGTCCGTCTCCAGCAGCAGCGCGTTCTGAAACTCGGCCAGCGCCTCCGTTATCTTGCCTGACTTCTCATACATGATAGCCAGCCCGTAGAGAATGTCCTTGTCGTTGGGATTGAGCTCTCTGGCTTTCAGGTAGGCTTCCCGCGCTTTCTCCAGATCGCCCAGTTCGAAGTAGGCGGTGCCCATCTTCGAGTATGCCTGCGCGTACTTGGGATCTTCCTCGGCTGCCTTCCTGTACTCCTCTAAAGCCTCTTTCCATTTGCCGCCGGAAGCCAGGATGTCTCCCTTGGTGGTGCGGGCCTCCGGGTACTTCCCCTTCTGCTGAATGGCCAGATCGAATTCGCGCAGGGCGGCCTCCTTGTCACCCTTTTTGAACTTGACGACACCGAGCATGAGGTGCGCATCGGGAAACTTCTTTTGCTTCTCCAGTGCGGCGCTGATGTGCTCGTGCGCGCCATCCAAATCGCCCTTCTGCAAAAGCGTAAGCCCGAGTGCGTTGTGAGCCATGCCTGGCTGTGCACCATATTCGATGGCTTTCTTGAGATGGTGCGCGGCGCCGTCGAGATCGTTTTGAGCGCGCAAGAGATTGCCCAGAATGAGATGCACGTCCTTGTGATTGGGCTTGACCTTCAGCACCTCACGGCATTCTTCGATGGCGGCCGGAAAGTCCTGCTTCTGGATGTACATGTTGACCAGATTCAAGTGCGCCACCCAGAGCTTGGGGTTGAGCATGAGCGCCTGCCGGAAGGCGTTAATCGCGCCGTCGATGTTGCCGTTGAAAAACATCAGCTCTCCCAGCTGCATTTTAGAACTGGCGCTGGGCTTAGCCTGGCCCGGGGCCGGAACGGTAAGGGCAGCTGCCGCTGCCACCAGGATCCCGCACGCCGGCAAAGCAAGCCGGGCCATCCGTCTGTCACTCATGCCTTTACCCCGAGTCCTGGCCAACACACAACATTCACCTTAACACAGGTGCGCTATGCCGATGTTATCGGCCTGCCCGAAAATTCACCCACTGGGGGAACTGCACAATCCCCCTAACGAACGAGGTAGCATTCAGCCAACGGCCGCTAACGTGGAGTTAAGTGTTCGTGCACGACCGGCAAGCGGCAGACGCTGGCATGGTAGTCAGCCGCCTTGTATTGCCGAAAACTGAGGGGACAGCCGGTGCCGCCGAATTCGATTCGGTCTGGCAGGCGCACCAACGGTGCACTGGCTGCATGTGCGCATGGCAACCATACTGGTAATCGACGACATTCCAAGCAGCCGGCAGAGGCTGGTGAATTTGCTCGCCCAGGCCGGTCACGAGGTGATGCCGGCCAGCGGCGGGGAGGAGGGGCTGGCCCTGGCGCGCAGCCAGGTCCCGGACCTGATTGTCGCCGACCTTCTGCTGCCGGGCATCGACGGGTACAGGCTGGCGCACCGCATCCGCAACGACAGGCATCTGACCCATACGCCGATGCTCTTCTGCACCCAGACTTATCTCGTGCACGAAGCACACGCGCTGGCAGTCAGCTGCGGCAACGCCGGCGCTATAGACAAGGCGGCCGAGGAGGAAGAGATCCAGGCGGAGGTAGCCAGGTTGCTGTCCCGCCGCACGGCGGCGGAGGTCGCCGACAATACGGAGCCTGACCAGGTGCGCGAGCTCACCCGCACCGTTTCGACGCCAGCCGACAAGCTTCGCTTTGCCAACGCGCGATTTCGCTCGCTGGTAGATCTCGCCTCGCGCTGCGGCACGGAGCATGACGCCGACCTGTTGATGCTCACGTACTGCGAGCGGGCACGCGCTCTTGTGGCGGCCAGATACGCCGTCATCGCGCTGCCGTCGCCTGAGAGCTGCGAGACAGTCGATTATCTGCTCTGCCAGGCGGACGGGCAGACGGTCCGGGCGGAAACGACCGGAGGCTTCGGGGCAGCACTCATGGATCTCCTGGGCGACCAGCGCAGCGCCCGTTTTGGACCGCTTCCCGGCTCGCCGGAAGCGCTGGGGATGCCTGCCGCCCATCCGCCGGTCAACTTCCTGCTCGGTGCTCCCGTGAGGACCGCCAGCCGCATGTACGGCTGGCTCTACGTGGTCGACCGCATAGACGGAGAAAGCTTCGATGACGACGATGAGCGCATCATTCTGTCTCTGGCGGCAATGCTGGGCACGCTCTTCGACAATTCCCGGCTCATAAGGGAGCTGGAAGTGCAGGCCGAGCTCTTGCGGCTGGACCGGGAAAGAGAAGAGTTCTTCGCCGCCATGACGCACGATCTCAAGGCGCCGCTCACCGGCGCCGACCGGACCCTGTCGTACCTGCTGGACAAGCTAGACCGGGAAAGCCGGCCCGAAGAGGCGCGCCTTCTGGCAATCTTGAAGGAGAGCAACGACGGGCTGCTGCGCATGGTGGCCAGCCTCATGGATGCCTATCGCTACGAAACGGGGCTCAAGAGCCTCAACTATCAGGACCTCGATCTCGAGTCGCTGGTCAACTCCTGCATGGACGAGTTCCGGCCTCTGGCTGCCGGCAAGAGGCTGGCCCTGGAATTTACGCAGGCACCGGAGAAGATCGTGGTTTGCGCCGACCTGCTGGCTATGCGGCGCCTCATGACCAACCTGTTGAGCAACGCCATAAAATTCACGGAGGAGCAGGGACGCATCGTCGTATCAGCCAGCCAGCAGCAGGATGCCGTGGTCGTGGAGGTGTGGAACTCGGGTCCGGGCATTCCACAGGAGGACCGCCAGGACCTGTTCCAGCGCTTCTGGCGGCCGAAACGCTCCAGGCGCTGCTCGTTCGGCACAGGACTGGGCCTGTACCTGTGCAAGCAGATAGCGGAAAGCCACGGCGGCACGATATCATACGACCCCGACTCGGATGGCACCAAGTTTAGTGTCACATTACCGCGTCGGCCCGCCTACCTGCGGGCAACGCTCAAGTAGCCTGTTCCGATAAGAACGGATCGACATGCGACCAATGCCGTTCAGGTAGCGATATAAGGTCGGTGCGATCCCTGTTGGCGCCGGCGTCCCGCCCGCCTGCGGAGCGGGCAAGATGGCCGCGCCCCCAGGAGAAATCCCGAACCGTTACGCTTGCGAACATGCCTAGTTCGGCGGCATTGGCGGGGCACCGCCACCCAGCCCGGGCCGAGCCTCGCGAGCACAGCCAGTGGCCAAGAACGGCAGCATTAAGCCAACCTTAGGAATCGGCGTATATATGCTTGTATGAATGCATGATAGTCTTATTGGAATCGCAGCCGGAGCCAGGCTCCGGCACTGACGTTCTTGACATTGAACCTGTCTGGAGGGTGAAAACGTGGCCGTTACCCTGGAAAAAGAATTAGTGTGCAAAGAGTGGCTTACGCAGCCGAAAAAGCTCTTGATCGACGGCAAGTGGGTGCCAGCGGAATCCGGGAAGACTTTCGAGACCTACAACCCGGCCAACGGCGAAGTGCTCGCCAAGGTCGCCGAGGGAGACAAGGCCGACATAGACAAGGCAGTCAAGGCCGCCCGCCGGGCATTTGAAAGCGGTCCCTGGCGCAAAATGAGCGCCTCTGAAAGGGCCCGCCTGCTCTACAAGCTGGCCGACGCCATCGAGGCCCGCGCCGAGGAGTTTGCTCAACTCGAGACGCTCGACAACGGCAAGCCGATCAAAGAATCCCGCTACGTCGATCTTCCCCAGACCGTCGAGACCTTCCGCTATTACGCCGGTTGGGTGACCAAGCTGGAAGGCGAGACGATGAACGTGAACAGCAACTTCTTCAACTACACGTTGAGGGAGCCTGTCGGCGTCGTCGGGCAGATTATCCCGTGGAACTTCCCGCTGCTCATGGCTGCCTGGAAGTTCGGTCCGGCGCTGGCTTGCGGCAACACCGTCGTTCTCAAGCCGGCCGAGCAGACCCCGCTTACCGCCATTCGGCTGGGCGAGCTCATTTGCGAGGTTGGTTTCCCGGACGGCGTCGTCAACATCGTCACCGGCTTCGGTCCTAACGCCGCCGGCGAAGCGCTCTCCACCCATCCCGATGTGGACAAGATTGCCTTCACCGGTGAAGACAAGACCGGACGCGAGATCGTCAAAGCCTCGACGGGCAACCTTAAGCGCGTATCTCTGGAACTCGGCGGCAAGGCTCCCAACATCGTCTTTGCCGACGCCGACATGGAAGCCGCCGTCAAAGGCGCCATCATGGGCATCTTCTTCAATCAGGGACAAGTCTGCTGCGCTGGTTCTCGCCTCTTCCTGGAGAAGAAAATCCATGATGAGTTCATCGAGAAGCTCTCCGAGCGCGCCAAGAGCCTGCGGCAGGGTCCGGGACTCGATGAGAAGACCCAGATCGGACCACAGGTCTCCAAGGACCAGCTGGAGAAGATCTTGAGCTACGTCAACATCGCCAAGGGCGAAGGCGCTCAGCTGGTGTGCGGCGGCGAGCGTCCGGAAGGCGAGCTGGCCAAGGGCTACTTCGTCAAGCCGACCATCTTCAAGGGCGTCAAAAACGAAATGCGCATCGCCCAGGAAGAGGTCTTCGGTCCAGTGCTGGCAGTCATACCGTTCGACTCTGTCGAGCAGGTTGCCGAGCAAGCCAACAAGACCACCTATGGTCTGTCGGGCGCCGTCTGGACGAGGG
>DATNRD010000635.1:0-3532 GCA_036703665.1 Candidatus Obscuribacterales bacterium | reverse complement strand
CAACCCAGACGGTCGTGCCTTGGGGTCATCTATGACTCATTCCCTGGTCACAGAGGAGCAGGACTTGCCGTCTGGTCTAATTTAGCCACCGGTCGTGATGGCAGATCCGGCAACCTTACCCACACCATGCCGCGATGACCCATCGTGGGTCTCGCGCTCGGAAGGACTCGAACCCCCGGCCTGCTGGTTCGAAGCCAGTTTCCCAGGCAGCGTACAGGTGTCAAAGCTGGCAATACTTTCAGGTGTTGGGGCAGATGACGACCATGGGCAAGCGACTGCGACGATACAGACAAGAACTCATCCAGGAGACGGAGCTGTCGTTCGACGAATGGCTGCAGTTCATCCGGAGCGATTTAGACAGGGTACGCTGGAACTGCACCGCTCGGGAGCGTCTGGAGCGGCTCACCACATTCTTCGATTCACCGGAACGCATGGTTGCCACCTAGAGCGAGGAGGAGGAGGGACGGCTGCGCAAATTAGTTGAAGTTCGCCGGCCCGGGCGTCCACCGACTCACCGCTGGTGAGCGTCACGCGCCCGGCTAGATCAGGGGCGGACGGCAGAGATTTGCTCGAGCGCATCGGGATTCTCGACGCTCGAGAGATCGCCGGGAGGCTCGCCCAGGTACTTCTTGCGAATCGATCCCCTGACGATCTTGCCGGAGCGGGTTTTCGGCAGCGCCTTTACAAAGTGCACGGCCTCGGGCTTGAGCGGTCCGCCCAGACGCCTGGCAACAAGGTCGAGGAGTTCCTTTTGAAGATCAGGCGAACCCTGAGCCTGCGGCGTAAGCACAACGAAGCAGACGATGCCCTCTCCCTTGACCTCGTGGGGAACACCGATGGCCGCCGCCTCAGCCACAGCCTCGTGCTCAATGAGTATCGCCTCCACCTCTCCTGGGCCGACTCTTTTGCCGGCCACCTTTATGGTGTCGTCCGATCTGCCGAAGAGGAACCAGAGCCCATCAGCGTCTACCTTGGCCCAGTCGCCGTGATACCAGACGTCCGGGAATCGGCTGAAGTATGTTTCGATATACCGGTCAGGGTCGCGCAGGAATCCCTTTGTCATCGACGGGCCGGGCTTCTTGCAGACGAGATTGCCGATGGCGTTGCGCACGCTGCGCCCGTTTTCGTCGAAGACATCGACGTCCATGCCGAGCGCCGGTCCACCCAGCGTACAGGGCTTCAACGGCATCACAGGCAGTGGCTGCAGCAGGCAGCCGACAATTTCCGTCCCACCGGAGATGTTGATGATGGGGCAACGCCGGCCGCCCACCTTATTGAAGAACCACATGTAGCTGTCGTGATCCCAGGGTTCGCCCGTAGATCCCAGCAGGCGCAAGCTCGACAGATCATGCTTGTCCACCCAGTCGTCTCCTGCCGGGCGGAGGACTCTTATGACCGTGGGGCTGATTCCGAGCGTACGTACTTTATGGCGTTCGACGATCTGCCATATGCGATCCGGATGCGGGTAATTCGGAGCACCTTCGAAGATGATCATGGTGGCACCGAAGAAGGTGACGCCGATCATCTCCCACGGTCCCATCATCCAGCCGATATCCGTCACCCAGAAAAAGACATCGTCCGAACGCACATCGAAGGCAAATCCAAGCTCCTTAGCTATCTGCGCCAGCGCACCGGCGTGCGTGTGCACCGTACCTTTCGGGCGCCCGGTCGTGCCGGAGGTATACAAGTACATTGACGGATGCTCTGCAGGCAAGCAGGCGCTGTCCGGCTGCGGCTCAGCTTTGCCGACAATCTCATGCCAGTCCAGATCGCGTCCTTCCTGCCAGGACACTTCCGCTCCACAGTGCCTCAAGACCACCACATGCTCGAGCCCGGGAAGCGACTGGCAAGCCTTGTCCACGTCAGGCTTTATGGGAATAACCTTGCCGCGACGCCGGCCGGCATCGGCGGTGAACAGCACGCGAGCCTCCGAATCAGCCAGACGGGCCGCCAGCGGCTGGTCACCGAACCCGCTGAAGATCGGCACCGCTACGGCTCCTATCTTCAAACAACCGAACAGAACCGCGACTACCTCAGGCACCATCGGCATGTAGATCCCAACAGCGTCCCCGCAGCCGACGCCCAATTTGGCAAGGGCGCCGGCCACCTTCGACGACATTTCAGCAAGCTCGCCATAAGTCAGCTTGCGGCTCGCACCGTCATCGCCCTCCCAGATAAGGGCAGGATGCTCCGCACCGACGCTTTGCCGGCACCCTGCCTTGCGCCCCTTCTCCCGGTGCCATCCCAGGCAGTTGTCGTAGATATTGAGCTGGCCGCCCACAAACCATTTGCTCCAGGCGAATCCATCCGACATATCGAGCAGCCGCTCATACGGGGTGGTCCATTCCACGCCCAGATACTCCAGCGCCGAACGCCAGAACCACTCGATATCCTCGGTCGAGCGCCGTATGAGCTCGCGCCAGTCTTTCAGGCCGTGGCGCTGCATGAAATCCGCCACCCGGCACTTCAGGTACTCACCTTGCGGCTGCCAAACAACATCACTTACGGTCGTGCTCATGGAATCCTCGCACTGCCAACATCTTATAACAGGAGCTTCGCATTGTAATACATTATGGCGCGACATGCGGCCTTTCTTGCTGTGCGCCTCGCCGGGCACATGTCTTGTAGGCCGGACGCGACGACCCGCCGCCCTACTGGCAACCAGGTCGACTTATGCCCTCGCCCAACGTATCCTCTAAGGTGAGATGGTGACACTAGCTTACCCAGCCCGGCAAAAATGCTCATAGCCATCGCCTGCCTGTTGGTGTTTCTAGTCATGGCGGCGCTCATGTACACGCGCCGCATATCCGCGCTACTTGCCCTGCCGGTAATGGCCGTTCTGATCGCCCTGGTCGGAGGGATCCCGCCGCAAGACATTCTGGACAAGGTAATGAGCGAGGGCGCGCTCAAGCTCCACAATGCTTACACCACAACCATGTTCGGTGCCATGCTGGCCGAACTCGTGAACAGGCAAGGAGTCGCCAGGGCGCTGATCCGCTGGGTGGCCGAATTCTCCGGGGACAACCCGTTCATCATCGGGATTTTGCTCACCCTGGTCACCGCACTTTTGTTCTCCACCCTGGGCGGGCTCGGCGCTGTGATCATGGTCGGAACAATAGTATTGCCGGTGATGCTCTCGCTGGGCATAGCGAACATCACCGCCGGTGGACTGTTCCTATTCGGTATCAGTCTTGGTGGCATGTTCAATCTAGCCAACTGGCAGCTATACGTCGACGTGCTGCACATCGAGCGCTCACAGATTGCTTACTTCGTCGTGCGCTTCGCGGCAGTGGTGGCGGCGCTCATACTGACTTTCCTGGCCGTCGAGCTGAGAAGTCTGAAGAACATCAAATACATTCTGGCAGGGCTATTCGTACTGGCCGCCGGCTTCTGGCTCATGGAATCGCTGCCCAAGGCACCGGAGGCGGACGCAGCGGCGCCTGATCCGCTGTCGCTCCTGGTAACGGCCGTGGTCGGGGTGGTGCTCATCGTCCACGCGGCCAGCCGGCACGTTCGCTCGGTCACAAGGCTG
>DATNRD010000634.1:0-5201 GCA_036703665.1 Candidatus Obscuribacterales bacterium | reverse complement strand
CCGGGTCGATCCTCCTCAGTTCGGGCACCTTCCTGCCGTCCAACCTGGTGGTGTCAGGATCGCTTACGGCCGATAGCATCTTGGGTTCAGGGGGGCTCATCAGGGTGCAGTTCATTGGCGCTGTGACAGACCCGCCAACGGCGCTGGTGATTGGACCGAGCACCAACGCCAACCGCATCGACAGCCCGATCACGGCTAACGGCGTCAGCGGTGGGCGCATCGAAATACTAAGCAGGAACCCTCTGGTTATCAATGGTAGCGCGACGGTCGAGGCCAACGGTACGACAGGCACGGGAGGGCAGATCTTGATCGCTCTGGATCCAGCGGCGCAGGGTACGCTTCCGCTCCTGGTCGTCAACGACAGCAACAACGTTTCAGCCACGAACACGGCCGGAGACTCAGGCAGAATCGGATTCCATTCCGGCAAAAAGCAGGACCTGGTGCTCGGTGGGACGGGCTCGCTCGTAGCTGGCGAGTTTGTAAGCTTCGGCAACCTCAATCTTACGACGCTGGAGCTGGGCTCAGGCAGCGCGGGCAATATATCGGTTGCACAGTCGTCCATTGAAGGAACGGTACTGCAAAATCCGGATCCGGGCGCGGTGCCGCTGACCGAATCCGAGATCGAGGCACTGATTGCCTTCCTGGCGCCGGCGCGTGAGGTTTTCGTACCGACCTTCGGGCTCGATGAGGCGCTGGCCGGCAAGATCGCCACAGACGTGACTCCTCAGGCGAACTCTTATGTTAATGTCCTGCGCGACTTGCAAAATGCGCAATTGAGTTCGCAGCAGGGCGAAGGCAGCGAAGAGAGTGACGGTCTCATTCACGGAACCAGTCTCGATTCCCTTGATGCGGATCGGCTGACTGGGCAGGTGATAAAGCTGACACAACGGCCGGGAACCAACTACTGGCGGCTCCAGCAGGGCAACGTGCTCTTTACGCCCCAGAAGGACATCATTGTCGGTACGCAGGAGGGTGATGTCCATATACCGGCCGGGGCAGCGGTTTTCATAATGGAGACCGGCAACGACGTGGCTGTCTACGATCTTCATGACTCCAGGACCGGTTCCATAAAGATAGTGGCAGGCAAGCGATTGTTGACGCTGGCACCGGGGCGCCAGGTTGTGCTGACGCGCCGGCTGGACGACAAGTTCGAGGACGTCAATCCAGGCAATCGCATAGGCTTCCGCAAGCACAAAGACGTGGTTCTGGGAGAAGGCATTAAGGCGCATGTCTCGGAGTTTTCCATACCGTCGGCGGTGGCAACCGTGGCGCCGATCAAGAAGCTGCTTGCCTCCAACCGGCCGCAGGATCGCAAGCTGGTTAACCAGATGTTGACAAACGCCGTTATACTTTCGGAGATGACCGCGGCAGTTGGTCCGTACAGGACTGCCCGGTAGCAAGTAGAAAGGCAGCCTGATGCTCGCCAGGTCCGGAAGCGTGAGGAAGACGGCCATCTTTGCGTCTCTAGTGACCGCAGCGCTGGCGTCGGTATCACCGGCCGGCGCGCAGAATGCCGCTGGCGACTCGCCGGTTGGAACTTTGACAACCGCGGATCGGGCTCGCCCGGCAGTTGACATCTCTCCGGTCAGGCTCGCCCAACAAGTGCCGCTTGGGCCCATACCTACTGACATCACGCCTGTAGATCTCGGCAAGGGTGAGCAGCTTCTCGAGTCCGGATGGCGGTTCAGGCTTTATCAGAAGCTGCCGCCCAAGATGTGGTTCAACGCCAGCACCGAGGTGTCGCAGCGCCTCGATACAAACGTGTTCTTCACTTACAACAAGCCCCGGCAGGATTACACCTTCCGCGTACTTCCCAACGTGTCGCTGGGCTACAACGTTCTTACCCGTACGAGCGTCTACTGCAACTACTTCGTGATTAAGGACCTCTTTGCTGCCCACGGCAATCTCCTCAGTTTTCCCACTACCCAGTCTCTCTCTCTTGGATTCCGGCAGGAGCTGCCGCTGACGAGCAGGACCTTTGCACAGGTCGATTTCCAGGCGAGGGAGTTGTGGCAGACAAGCGGTCTGCGCCAGGCAGATCTTCTGCCGGCGATCAACGTCACGCGCCTTGTTGGCTCGCGCGCTGCTGTTTTCGGCAGCGTGGTCTTGCAGTTGCGCGGACGCGAGTACTTCACGGGCGGAACCAGGGAGATCGACCCTTTCTACAGTGTCGGGGCGCTATACAAGCGCGGCATGTGGACCTTCGTGGCTACCGACACGCTGGTCACCAACTTCCGCAATCCGCAGACCGCCATTCCTCCCCAGGGGAACGTCTCGATGATTGCGGATTTCGAGGCATCGTATCCGGTGGCGAGGCGCTATCCCGACCTGGTGTGGTTCGTGCGAGCCGAGCCGATCTGGAACTGGAGCTCTCACAAGACGCCGGGGTTGAGCGGGTTCGACTTCCGACTCTTCGGCGGCATGCGCCTGTCGCTGAACAAACCATCTTATGCCGCCGCTGTAGAGAAGCTCAGGAAGCAGCTCATGGAATCCGAGCCCGGCCCCAAACCGAAACCGGCACCAGCCCCCAAACCGAGCCCGCCGCCTGCGCCGCCACCACCGGGCAGCTGATGTGGCTAATCGCGATTGGCTGGTTGCGCCTCCGGCGGAACCGCAGCGAGGATGACCGCGCGAACCTGCTCGGCTACCGCCAGGGCTGCCTCCGCCTCCCCTTTTTGGGGCCAGACGCCGGGCGCATACAGGGCTGCGCAGTAGGACGTGATGTTCTTGAGGTCGGGCGGCAAAGCGGTTAGCTCTGCCGTTATATCGCAGCACTCCGCTCGCAGATTGTCCAAATTGTGCGTCTTGGAAAATATTCGACGATGGAGGATGAGAAAGCCCTTCAAGTACTTCTCAATTGCCTGCTGGGCATGAAAGCACGCCATCTTGAAAGTCCCTGCATGCTCTACTATTACCCTTCCTGCTTCCAGGTCCGCATCCCCGTTCTCGAACCATTCTTTTGCGAGGTCGGCCTGGGTTTTTGGTTCTTTATCCTCACTGACTCGCAGGTCTCCATAAGCGGTGTCATAGGCGCAACTTCGGTGCAATCTTTCGCTATCCTCGAAAAGCACCCGCCCGTGTGTCAGGGCATAAGTCAGCAGGTGGTTGCGGACGTTCCGCCAGCTTGCCACATCTTCGATGGTGTGGACCACTACATCTATGTCCGGAAAGAGTCCCCCCAGGGCACGCAGGTATGCGACCTGCCTTTCGCGGCAGTCGACGCCCGCCTCTTCCACAACCAGGAGGTCGATATCGCTGTAGGGATGGGCGCGGCCTTCGGCCCGCGAGCCGAACAAAGCGATTTTCAATGGCGAGCCGGCAAGGTGAAGGCGCCGCACAGCTTCGGAAAGCAATGCATCCGTAACCGGCGGGTAGGCATCTTCAGCAACAGGTATCTCTTGCATGTGCACACTTGGACTTGTCATGCTTCTCCCTCCATCGTACACCTCGTTTCGTCCATACCTTTCATAACGGTGAGCGCAGCAAAAAGTTCAAAGCCCGGAGTCTACCTGGTTGGTCCATGCGGTTCACCCAGTCGTCCCAAGCGGTTCACCCGGTCGGGGGGACAAACCGGGGGCCTGCTCTGTCACTCTGTGCATGCCAGCGGAGACTGGCTGCATCATACGGAGGAGAGGTCATGTCTGACAGAGCGGCGCTGCGCAAGGAAGCTGGAGAACTGAGGTTTGACGGTGGGCATGGAGGGGACGGGGTCGGGCAAGCGCTGAGCCGCGAGGCTATGGATCTTTCCATCGCCAAGCTTCAAAGGAATCCGGACAGGCGCTCTTCTGCTAACGAGGCAAAGGGCGGCACGCCCGCATGCATTCTTCCACAGCTGGAACTGCCCTCCGAGAAGAACGGGAAAATTGCAGCCGGCAAGGATGCGAACCTGGCCCAGCAGCGGCAAATTTCCAGGGTCTTCAAGTACAGTGACGGCACCACCATCACTGACTATACAAATGGCGATTCCGTCAAGGTGACGCCGGAGGGCAACAAGGTCACAACCAGGCGAGACGGCACCATGATCTCTCAGGACAAAGACGGCCGGGTGAGCATGATAGTCGAGAGGGACGGAACCACAACCATGTTCGACCACAAGAAGGGAACCAAGACGACAGAACGCCCTGACGGCAAGGTCATCATCGAAGGGAAAGACGGCACGCGCACCACGATCGACCGCAAAAGTCTCAAGACGGTCGTGGAAAGACCGAAGGCTGCAGACAGGAGATGACGCGTGGTTGGAGCAGGAATAGAACATATTCAGTTACAGCCGTTAGACATCTGCGATCAGCACAGCCGATGCGCTTCGCGCATCGTGCGTACCTGGCGCGCTGGCGCGCGGGGCGGGCGGGACGCCCGCGCTCCCAGGGGATTCGCTTACGCACTTCACTGAGCATGTGCCAGGAATATGCCTCGCAACCAGTGTTAGAAATTGCGCGGGTGTCAGTATGTCCCGTGCCATTCGAGAAGATCTATGCCGACCTCCTGTCCTTCGGTGAGAACTTCTGCCTCCAGAGGGAAAAGGATCAGGCAATTTGCCGGGGCCAGACCGCCCATCATGTGCGATTCCTGTCCGGCGGTCGGTTCGACATAGAGCGTGTGATCCCTGCTTGAGGCGACGCCGCGGACGAACTCCATGCGCCCGGCCTTCTTGCGAATGGTTCTGGTCAATGTCGCATGAAGCGCGAGTGGTTGCCGGTCCTGTTGTCCGAGAATCTTGAGCAGTGCCGGCCTGACGAGCTGGTGGAAGGTTACCAGTGCAGAAACTGGATTGCCGGGCAGGCCGAAGATGAGCTTGCTGGTAGTGCCGGCGGTGCTCGCTCTTTTTCCGAAATATACGGGCTTGCCGGGCTTCAGGGCGATGCGCCAGAAGACGGTTTCAATGCCAAGCTGTTCGGCGACGTCCTTGACGAAATCGAAATCGCCGACGGAAACACCGCCTGCTGATATCGCCACATCGGCGGAGTCGAGCGCTGAGGATAGGACTTCCCGGGTGGAGTCGCGGTCGTCCCTGGTATGGAACAACGCACAGCGATCGATCGACAACGCGGCGACCGCAGCCTGGAGAGCGTAAGTGTTCGAATTGTAGATCTGTCCGGGCTGCAGCGGCTGCCCCGGCTCAACCAGCTCGTCGCCGGTTGAGATTATGGCCACCGATGGTTTTCTGTAGGCGGGAAATGATCTGTGCCCGCTGGCGGCCAGGA
>DATNRD010000633.1:0-2447 GCA_036703665.1 Candidatus Obscuribacterales bacterium | reverse complement strand
TTGAACGCCTCCACCTGCTCCATCACCGCCGGCACGGCTTGCTCTCCGTCTCCGATTACGAAGAAGTCCAGGAACATGGCCATGGGCTCCGGGTTGACAGCCGACGGTCCGCCCCCGAAGACCAGCGGGAAGAGGCTGGATCGCTCGCGGGAGAGCACGGGGATGCCGGACAGGTCAAGAATGTTGAGCACGTTGGTGTAGGTCAGCTCGTACTGGAGCGAAAAGCCCAGCAGATCGAAATCCCGTAACGGCCGGCGCGATTCCCAGCCCCAGAGCGTAAGTCCACGCGCGCGCAGGAGTGCCTCCATGTCGCTGCCCGGAGCATAGGCGCGGTCGGCCAGGTAATTGGGGCAACTGTTCACGATCTGGTAAAGGATGCGCTGGCCGAAATTGGACATGCCCAGCTCGTAAAGATCAGGAAAAACAAGAGCCAGCCGGACCTCTGCATTGCCCCAGGGTTTTCTTACGGCGCCCCATTCGTTGCCCAGGTACTGGCCCGGGCGCACCACCTGCTCGAGCAGCTCATCTTCGAGCAGCCTGGTAAGCTGCTCGTCAAAACCGCTGTCTTTGCTGTTGCGCTCACGGACCGGCCCTTGCCGGTCTGCCACTGACTTAACTATCGTTCTTCTCCACCAGATAATTGCTCGGCTTTTCCTAGCCCTGGATGGCGTCAGCCATCGCTGGAACCCAGTGTTATTGAGTTGGCTTCTGACCCAGCGCCGATTGCAAAATTCTTCTGAGGGCACCCTGTGTGCTTGGATCTGCCACGCAGGATCTCCAGACGACCCGTCTTGTCTCGGCTTCAGGGCTATGAAATTAACAAGACCTCGGGCGACGCGCCCTCAAGCGTTCTACATTATATCGCTTTAGAACCTCTGGCAGGGCCGGATTGAAAATTTAATATCATCCAATAATCCGGGCGGCAGGTAGGTTGCGTAGCACTGTGCTCCCATCTTGGCAAGCTGTGCTATATTCGTCATAGGGCTCAGCGATAACACCCAGGCCTTGTGAAAACTCGCATGGCCACTTAATCTTGTTTTCAATGCAGCACAGGGGGTAAGACGATTCGTGATTCTCGAGGCGTTTGCCAAATACCTGCACGCAGCAGACCCGCAGTTGCCGGCCCAGTCGGTGCTGGCCAGGTGGCTCTGGGAGCGCCTCTCACTTCCGCCGGAGACGAATGTCGACAAGGTTCTGCGTTGTGAAATCTCGCTCTGCCCGAAGGCACGCGGTGGCAGGTATGCGCTCCGGCTCGAATCCGGCCTCGACGGGCCCAGGTACGTCTTTCAAGCCAACTCACAGAGCGGCGAGCGGTTGCTCAACTCGCTCTATCAATACGCGCTCAGCTACGAGCAGCAGAAGTGGAACCGCTGGGTTCATCGGGTCAAGGCCAGCGACTTCAATGAGTACCGCGGGCTCTAAGCCGGCAACGGTGTTGGCCGCGTTGGCTGCTTGCCTTATTGCGGCGCTGCTGCTCGCCCCGGCACGGGCTGCTGAGAACCTGCGCCTGGCCCACGGGATCTCGTTTTACCAGGACATCGACACCGGCTTTCCGATTGTGGCCGAGAAGATGGAGGATGTTGTGCCGGCTACGGACAGCCCGACGTTCATTTTCTTCGGTGCCGCCGGTGATCTCAACACCAACCGGCAGGCTCGCCGGGTAGTCGAGCTCTACCGGCGGTATCGCACCAGCGGGGTCAAATTCGTTGTAATAGACGTCGACAATCCCTCCGGTGAAGGAGCCAGGCAGCTCATCCGCCAGCACTATCGCGGCTACATCCCTTTCGAGATCATCCTCGATAAGGGCGGGCAGAAGATCTGGAGCAAGACAGGCGAGATCGAGCTGCGCCTGCTCGAGGGACAGCTCGACCGGGCTCTGGCTAGCCGTTCTTGAGCTTGCGCAGCCTTTCGGCTACCTCGTAAGGGACGGAAATGGTACCGATCGAAGGCGGAAACTCCGCAAACGGGCCATGGCAGTCCGATCCTCCCGTGACAGCCAGTCCGTGCCGGTTGGCAAAACGAATGTAGTGCTGAACAACGCTCACCGAGTGGCGCCTGTGATACGCCTCGACAGCAGCCAGCCCCTGTGCCTTCAAATGCAGGATGATTCTCTCAATTTCGTCCGACTTGCCGGGGTGAGCGATCGATGCTATGCCACCAGCGGCGGTGATGGCCCGAACTGCCGAAGCCGGATCTATGCTCTTTCGGCAGACATAGTAGGGTGAGCCTCTGGTCATGAACTTTTGATATGCCTCATTCACGTCGGCGGCACCGCCGGCATCGACGATGGCTTGCGTGATGTGCGGGCGCCCGATGGAACCAGCCCCTGCGATCCGTTCGATCTGCGCAAACGACAGCTGGATACCGTGGTCCTTGAGCATTGCTATCGTTTCTTCGACGTGCCCGATGCGGGCGGACTGCTGCTTTGCCAGAGCAGACTTGAGTTC
>DATNRD010000632.1:0-2606 GCA_036703665.1 Candidatus Obscuribacterales bacterium | reverse complement strand
ATCGACTTCGACTGGAAGACCGGGCAAGGTACTCCATTCCTTTACTTCACGACCGGCTGGGCATGCTCCGAGGTACTCATAGATCGCTTCACAGGGGAGCTCAAGGTGGAGCGGGCGGACGTGTTGATGGACATCGGCAAGCCCATCAACCCTGGCATCGATCGCGGGCAGATGGTGGGAGCCTTCGTGCAGGGTATGGGCTGGGTCACGACAGAAAAGCTCGTCTATTCACCGAAGGGGGAGCTTATCTCGCATTCGCCCACGACCTACAAGATCCCCAACATTCAGGATGTGCCGGCAATTTTCAATGTTGATTACCTGGAGAACGACAGGAACACGGTGAACATCCGGGGCAGCAAGGCAGTAGGCGAGCCCCCGCTCCTGCTGGCAATCTCCGTTTGGACCGCGGTAAAGCATGCCTTGTCGTTCGTTTCCAACGGCGAAATTCCCAAGCTGGAACTGCCGGCTACCAACGAGGAAATCCTGATGCGGATCACTGCCTACGAAAAGGCGGCGCAGCAGCCTCCTCCGGCCCAGGCGGCGCTGGTGTGAGGCGGGACCGGATCAACTCTTACGTAGCATTGTGCGCGATGGCAGGGAACATATTCAATCAAGTGCGTCGGCGAAAATCCTGGGGGCGCGGGCGTCCCGCCCGCCCCGCGCGCGCTAGCGCGCTGATTGGGTACGATGTGCGAAGCGCATCGCCAGCGCTGATCAAGGATTTGTAACGGTTTGCACTGAATATGTAGATGGAAACTGAGAATGACCAGCTTCTATGACAAGCTGAGTGAACTGGCGGTAGCGAATGTACCCTTCGTTTCCGTCATCCTTGTCGACGTCATCGGCAGTGCACCACAGGACAGGGGAGCCAAGATGCTCGTCACCAAGGATGGTCTGTACTTCGGTACCGTGGGCGGTGGCAAGATCGAAAAGAAAGCCATTGAGGAAGCGCAACGCTTGCTGGCTGCTGCCGATCCGTCCCAGCGAACGCACTTTGTGCAGTGGAGCCTGACCAGGGACATCGGCATGACGTGTGGTGGCGGCGTAAAACTTTACTTTGAGGTGTTCAATCTCAACACCTGGGACATCGTCGTGTTTGGTGCCGGTCACGTCGCGCAGTCGCTCATTGGTTTGCTGCTCGGGCTCGACTGCCGCATCACCTGCATCGATCCCCGCCAGGAGTGGCTCGAGCGCTTACCTCAGTCGCCCAAACTGAAAACTGTCCTGGCGACAGACATGCCGTCTGAGGTGAAGAACCTGCCCGAAGATGCCTTCGTGATTCTCATGACCATGGGGCACACAACGGACAAGCCCATCCTGCTGGAGATTCTGCGCACGCGAAAGTTTCCGTACGTGGGTGTCATCGGCAGCAAGGCCAAAGCGGTTCGTCTGAAAAAAGACGTGATCGAGGCCGGACTGCCCGCCGAATTGCAAAGTGCCTTCTACTGCCCGATCGGCCTGGACATCGGCAGCAATCATCCGCAAGAGATTGCCGTCAGCGTCGCCGCCCAACTCATCCAGCTTCGCGACCACCTGCGAACTCCGGATTAGTGCAGCCTGCCGAGCCCGGTTGTACTGCACCGGCTCCGATCAGAGCAGGCTCTCGATCAACGCCTGGTATCTTAGCGCTCCCGGCTGCCGCCAGCTCCGTGTCGGACCGAATTTGCATCCCCGCTATCGGCGGCGACACGAGCTATGCGTCGGCTTTACCCAGCTTGGTTTTGAAGAAGAATCGGTAGAGCAGGTAGTCGGCCGACAATACTCCTGGACCGAAAACCAGAACGATGACGGCGGTCAGAAGGAAAAAGAACGGGTCTGCATGCGTGAAGGCATCCAGGTCGTTGAAGACGTTGAAGACCTTCGCGCGGTCCTCTTCCACAGCCAGGTAGGCGACCACCATGTTGCCCGATAGGAGCAAGCCGATGAGCCGGCTGCCCAGCCCGGCTATAAGCAGCAAGCCGCCCACGCATTCCAGGCCGGCAACGAACCAGGCGTTGAGATCGGGCAGTGGGATGTGCAGGCTGGCGAAGAACTGGGCTACGTCGCTGTGGTGCAGGAGCTTGCCCTTGCCCGTCACGAAAAACTGCCATCCCCAGGTCAGCCTGAAGACAAGCAGAAAGACCGGTTGGAGAAAGTTGCCACCCAGCACCAGCCACTCGTACGGCTTGGCGACCAGCGCCAATAGCTTGTCTTGCCCAGCCATTGCGTTCTCCTTCCTAAACCGGAAATCCAGGTATCAGAGCACCTTCGACAGGACCATTTTAGAGGCAATACTGTTCGCTTTATGAAGGATTTGGATGGTATTCGTGGGAGCGAGGGCAGCCCGCCGGCTTCGAGGCGGGCAGGCTGCCCTCGCCGCCAGGTCAACCGAACGGCCTTGATTTTAGAGGGTCTCCGGCTGAGCTGCCTTCTTGATTAGTGGCGCTTCCTGGAGCATGCCGCAGCGCATCCGGGTCTTGACAAGCGTGGCGGATCCACTTTGCTAACACCCTGCGATGGACGTGCACCTTACCGGGATGCGACTGCATAAGGCTGCAATCAGGGTAAATTGTTCTCTAGGGAGCGTAGCGGGACAGGTATATATCCGTGGCATCGGAGCAAGTAGA
>DATNRD010000631.1:0-2085 GCA_036703665.1 Candidatus Obscuribacterales bacterium | reverse complement strand
GCTGCGGAGTCTTATGCGGCCACGGCGCCTGGCCGTGGTGGAGTCGTGTCTTATCGGGCTGGCGGCAGGGTTGGCTGCGGTGGCGGTCAAGCAGGGGGTGGGATTGCTGGGCGGGCTCAGGCTCAACCTCGCCATCCAGTACCCGGCGTGGCTGGCCTTGCCGCTCTTCGGGTTGGCTGGCGGATTGATAGCTGGACTCCTTGTGGAGCATGTTTGCCCGGAGACAGCCGGCAGCGGCATCCCTCAAGTGAAAGCCCTGCTCAAGGGAGCGCCTGTAAAGTTCAGCTTGCGCTTAGTCTGGGTAAAGCTCCTGGGCGGCGTATCGGCACTCGGGTCGGGCCTTTTGCTCGGCAGGGAAGGTCCGACGGTGCAGGTAGGGGCTGCCTTTGCTGCCCAGTTCGAGCGATGGTTGCCGACATCGCCGACGCACAGGCGCCAGCTGATTGCCGCCGGAGCAGGAGCAGGCTTGGCTGCTGCCTTCAATGCTCCCATTGCCGGCGTTCTCTTTGTGGCGGAGGAACTGTTGAAGGACCTCTCCGGGTTTACGCTTGGCACTGCCGTCCTGGCATCGCTGGTCGCCTCGGCTGTCTCCGAATGGCTGGGGGGCAGTGCCCTGGGCATCGATTTCCGCCAGGAACTGCCTGCATCCTCGTTCTCGCTCGAGGAGATCCCGTTTTACGTGCTGCTGGGTGCCTCAGCCGGCCTTTTCGGAGCGCTGTTCAACGCCGGAATCCTGAGCAGCCTTACCGTCAATTTCCGCAGGTCGGGGCTGCCTCTTATGTGGCGCGTAGCCCTGGCGGGGCTATTGAGCGGATTGCTTGTGTCCTGCCTGCCACCGCTATTTTATGACAACGCCGGCCTGCGGCATCTTCTCGTCAGCGGTGAGCCGAACTGGCAAGTAGCGGCACTGGCCTTTTGTCTGCAGTTCGTGCTCACCGTAATCGCCTACGGCGCCGGAGCTCCGGGGGGACTCTTCGCCCCAACGCTCATGCTCGGTGCCTCGCTTGGTTATCTAACCGGGCTGCTGGCCGCAAGCATTTTGAGCACAAGCATGCCGCACGCATTCGCTCTGGCGGGCATGGGCGCGTTCTTCAGCGGCGCTATAAGAGCGCCCATGACCGCGGTCGTAATCGTCTTCGAGATGACACACCAGTTTGCGCTCGTCCTGCCGCTCATGATTGTCTGCATCGTCGCCTGGCTCGTCGGTGAAAAGGTCTCCCCTGGGCCGCTGTACGATCGCCTGGTGGAATGGAGCAGTTTAGCGCCGGCGCCCGCAGAGGTTCCGGGCAGGCTGCCAACGGCGTCCGACGTGATGAGGCCGGTGAAGCACACGCTGGCCGCCTCGTCCACCGTGAAGGAAGCCGCCGCCGCCTTCCGTGATCTGCGCATGCACGAGTGCGTCGTTGTCGAGGAACAGAAGTTCGTCGGCATATTGAGCGACACGGAACTGCTGGCAAGCTGTCAGGAACAGCTATCTGACCGCACGCTGGTAAGCGAGTTGGTGGCACCGAATCCGGTGACCGTGCAATCATCAACGCCCCTGAGCGAAATCACAGCACTTATGCAAGCGAAGGACGCGACACTTCTGCCTGTCATACAGGATGGCGTTCTTATCGGCACCATCTCTGCAGCAGACCTGGTATGCTTCCAGGTCAACGGTGTCGAGACAGGAGCACAGGAAACCAGCGAACCACCGCAATGAACGATCGCGCCTGATCCCGCGCCGGCTTTCAGCCAATGTCGTGCTCGACAGCATACAGCACTGCCGGCGTGCAGATTCAGTCAAGCGCGTCTGCCTCAGTTGTCATTCTGGGTCATCGCGGAATTGTGCGGGTGGAGTTGCCGGATCTGCCATCACGACCGGTGACTAAGCTTGACCAGACGGCAAGCCCCCGCCCCTATGACCAGGGAAGGAGTCATAGATGATCGCAAGGCGCTACCGTCTGGGTTGCATAGCCAAAGATGCAGCCGTTCGCCCTCTGCGGCATTATCTGCTCGGTTTACGTCCCTGCAAATACTTTCACGATTGCCGGTGACACATAGTGGAGGATCGCTTTATGGGTGATCGGTCCAAATTGAAGGCAT
>DATNRD010000630.1:0-6583 GCA_036703665.1 Candidatus Obscuribacterales bacterium | reverse complement strand
GCATTTGGCCGGTAGAGCGAGCGCGGCAAGCACTGGCCGGTGATCCGAAAGGACTGAAGATGCTGGAAGACACCGTTGCTGCTATGGAGACCTTCAAGCGAACCAGCCAGGAGTTGAAGCAGACCATGGCGGAACGGCAGGGAGACCTCCAGAAGATGTTCGATGAGTACGCAGACGCACAGGGTTTGCCGCGCGTGAAGGTGGTCGTCCAGGATGACAAATTCCTGGGCGCTGCTGCTGCGCGATATCAGGATGGTGTCGTTCAGCTTCGCACTTCCGATGTGTTAAGCGGCAGGAATCCGGCCGATCTTGTAGGTTCCATGTATCACGAGTTCGCTCACAGCGAGCAGGACTTCCTCATGATGCGCGCCATGGCGGACGAACTGGGCATTGGTGTCGAACCCACCTTCCGGGAAATGAATCAGCTTGTCAGCATGTACGAGGAACAAGTGGGGTCCAGTCTGTCACGCAGCGACCTGCAGCAGCGCCTGACACAAGCCCTGGAAAAGCGAGATGGAGAGCCCCTTTCTCCAGATCAGCTAGAGCGGGCACACGAGCTCATCGACTCATTCAAGAACAATGCCCCGGTCGGGGATGAATACAGTCAAGCAGCCGACAGCTTCCGCATGGCTCAGCGTGACCTGGCGCTACTCGAAAAGGACGGCGGTTCGTACGAGCTGATTCAGCAGATTGCCACCAACAAGAAGCACGCTGACCATCTATTTGGCAGCGAAATGCCTGCCGAAGTGGAGGAGTTGATCGATCTATATCAGCGGAAACAGGCAGGTGAGAATATCGCCTGGCCAGACGAAGCGGCCACGCAGGTTCTCGAGTACCAGCTGCGAGAACGCATGGCCAGCATAAATGCCGATCGAAGAGCTCGGTATGACCGCTATATGGCAGGCAGACACGAAAGGGAGGCTCTCGTTCTCGGCGAACGAGCCAGACTCATGGCCGATGAGATGCGCGCAGACGAGGAAGCGGAACTTGAGGAATTCATGTTCTAAAGCTCCTTTAGCAGTGAACACTTGCAGAATCTGCCGGAGCAACAAAACCGTGTTCGCTCCATGCAGCACGTCACAGCACCACGCGCCGAACGCCAGCGCCCCAACGCCGCCCGGATAAAGGATATCCACCACCCCGGGATCCCCCGGAAGGCACTGCTATACTGGCTGTAAGTGCATTGCCGACCCGGCCGGCATTCATGCGGAGCAAACCAGCCATGGCAACCAACGATCCTGATACAGGCACCGATGCCGAAAGCAGCAGCTCTGGAGAGGCGCCGGCCCAGAACGCCGAATCGGGCGTAGTGAGGCTGATTCGCGAGCAAAAGGAGCAGACTGCCCGCTTGAAATCCGGGGGGCGGAGCGGCATCTCATCCGAGTTCGGTCGAGTGACGCTGACCGGCGCGGAAGACGTCTCGGCAGCAGCGAGAGTCGTTCGCCAGGTCGTCGGCAAGCACTTCGGTCATGGGCAGGAGGGCGCGGCGCCAACACCTGCTCCTGAGCCGGCGGAGGAAAAGACCACCAGTCCCGAACCGCAACAACCTGTCAACCCGATTCAAGCAGGCACACGAACCGGAGACATAAGCTCGCAGTTCGGGAGGCTTATACTGGACGGCCTGCAGGCGATGAGCGGCGCGTTCCGCAAAGGAGGCGGCACGGAAGCAGGACGCACAGACTTACAGCATCCCAACCACGGAGCCGCCGCACGTGCCGGTGCCACTGCTGAAAATGGCACGCTCGGACTTGGCAGCACCCAGCCCGCTACCGACGAGATGGCCGAGCAGCAAGCTGGTCATGGTGGCGCCCACGGTGGCGCCAGCAGCGGACTGCGAAGAGCGTTCATGGATGGGTTTCAAGCCATCAGCAATGCGTTCAGAAGTGCGGTGAACCACGGAAGCCAGACTTCCCTTCATGGCACCCAGGTCCCCGAGGCTTTCGAGTTGGAACATGTAAGCGCGGGCACGCGGCAGCCGACGGACGCGGCCTCGGACATGATGAGGCCCTCCTGGCGCGAACAACTCTTTCGCAAGGAACGCGACGATTTGCTGGGCGTCTTAGTGCGCATTCCGTACGACGAAGTACGAGACCAGATGTCGCGCAATATACGGGAGTTCGAAACCAGGGCGCGGGAGCGCTCCGTGCCCGTAGAACAAGTAGCCGACACTTATCGCACATTGATTCGCCTCATGGAGGATCCTGACCACTGTTCGCCGCTGGAGCAAAACGCAAGACTGTTGCTGGCGATGCAGGTATTACGTCAATCGGCGCATCCCGACAACGTTTCACAGAGCGCGCACGTCACAGCCGAGATTGCGGCGCAGGAAGTTCTGACCTACGAGCTTCGCCCCGCTCTGGTCGCGCACCTGGTTACGGAGACAGCACTTTCGGGCCGCTACACGTCGCCGGAAGGCAGGCTCGTGGTCTTGAGTCAGGAAGAGTTATCGCCGGACGAGCAGGCCCTCGATCCCATAGGCAACGAGGGGCGAAATCGCAGTTACGCCAGCCAGATTTTCCAGACTGTACAATTGCACCTTCAGCTCCAGAGCGGCAACCCATATCATTAGTCCGGCGTTCCGGGGCGGCATCACCCGCCTCCAGCTCGCGATAAACTGGGGTAGCATAATGCGCATCATACGGTTCCCAGTCGACCGCATTTGGGAGAGTTTCGATGGAAGTTGTCAACCACGGTCAAATTGAGCGAATGACCATTCCGGATGGCTGGGTCGAGGGTCCACGCCAGCAGTTTCAGGGAATCGGCACACGGTCGCTGCGCGAGTTCCATCCGCCGGAAGCTCCCGAAGCGCAGATCTGCCTGTTTTACCGTGGTCTTCCCGTGGACGACGAAAGCGGCGAAGCTTTCCTGTCCATTCTGGGCGCGCCGGAACACATTCTTTCGCCGGAGGAGACGGCTTCGCTCCGCGGCGTATTGAAGGAACGAGCTGACGAAGCTTTGTTCGAACTGGTGAAGCCTGCCCAGACGACCACTCGGGGAGGGCGGAAGGCGCTCGTGTTGGAAGGCGTGTATAAACAGACGAAGAAGTACCTGCACGAGCTCGTAATTGCGGCAGACGCCGCCGGCAGGGTAATCCAGGAAATCTACTTCCTGGGCTCGCAAGAGGACTACTACAAGTATGGTGCCGATGTGCAAGCGGCATTCAATTCGATCGAGTGGAAAGTACCCGTTCAAGCGTGACGATGAGGAACGCCTCGGAGCAGGCGAGAGATGACCGAGTTACACACCGACGTTGTGCGCCTGGTTAACCACGGGCAAATTGCCTCAATGGACATGCCGCCGGGCTGGATAGAAACTGCAGCCAAGCAGTACACCGGAGCGGGAGCACAATCTTTCCGAAAGTTCCATCCGCCAGATCGTCCCGATGCGAAGCTCTGCTTTTTCTATCGCGGTGCTCCCGTTTCCGCTTCGTCCGCCCGGGCGCTCCGGGAGGTGCTGGCCAAGCCCGCGCACGACCTCGACCCGTCAGAATTCTCTTCCCTTGCCGAAGTGCTTCGCGACCGGTCTGATCCCGAGCAGTTCCATGTCCGCGACATTCGTACAGAAGACCTTAAGGGGCGGCGATTGCTTGTCATCGAGGGCTCGTACGAGCGAATCGAGCAGGACACGTACGCCCTCTTAATCGACGCTGACGGAAGCGGGCGCTTCGTCCAGGAAATCTACTTCATGGCGCCTTTCATCGACTATGTAACCTGCAAGATGGACGTCGAAGAGGCGGTGAAGTCGATTGTTTGGAAATGACATCAAGACAACGACGGCACTCGCGATCAGAACCGCGCACCGATTACTGCGGCAACGCGCTGGATGTCGTCCTTCAATTCGCGCATGGTCTGATGCCTGTTGGCCGGATCTTTTTCCAGCGCGCGGGCAATGGTGCGCTCCAGCTCGGGAGGATATGTCAGCTCCGGGCGGACTTCTTGAAAGGTGAAGGGCGGCTCCTCCAGGTGCTTTATCATGATTTCCATAGCAGTGTCGCCTACATGTGGCGGGTAGCCGGTCACCACCTCAAAGATTACGCAGGCCATCGAGTAGACGTCTGAGCGCTCGTCCAGCGTCTTGCCACGAACCTGCTCGGGGCTCATGTATGGTGGGCTTCCGAATACCTGTTGTGCCTGGGTGAGCACGACCGCTTTCTGGTTTCCGTGATCGCGAAGTTTCGCCAGTCCGAAGTCGAGGATTTTCGGCACCGGCAGCCCGTCCGGGGACCGCTGTAGCATGATATTGCTTGGCTTTATGTCGCGATGCAAGACGCCGACTTCGTGAGCATGCACGAGTCCGTCGCACACCTGTATCATCAGGCTGAGGCCCAGGTCGAGTGGCAGGTAATCCTGCTCTTGCAAAACAACATCGAGAGCCTTTCCCTCTACGAACTCCATCACCATAAATGGCATCCGCTTCTCGGTGATTCCAAAATCGTGCACTGTAATTACGTTCGGGTGATTGAGTCGACTGATGGCACGTGCTTCCCTTTCAAATCGCGCAACCATCTCCTCCGACATCTCCGATGGTAGCAGCATCTTGATAGCGACAATCCTGTCAAGATGCGGATGGCGAGCCTTGAATACCAGTCCGACGCCGCCTTCGCCAATGACATCAAGAAACTCATACTTTGCTGCCAGACTTGTGCCGATGAGATTGCCCTTCTCGAGCACCGCCTCGTTTCCTGTGCCGAGCGGCTTTGCAGGCGGAGCAGCGGTGGCGGTCACCCTCAAGACTGCCCGAACGCGGGCGGAGAGTTCCTTCATGTGAAATGGCTTGGTGACATAGTCGTTGGCACCCGAATCGAGCCCTTCTGCCTTGTCGTCGATGGTGCCGTGCCCAGTGAGCATGATAATGGGTGTCGTCCCGCCGGCTGCCCGGTGCCGTTTCAATATGTCGATACCATTTAGATCCGGCAAATCCCAATCAAGTATGGCCAGCTCGTATTCATTGGTTTGAATCTGGCTCCAGCCCTCGAAGCCGGTATGCACCACCGTGACGTTATGCTGCTCATACATGAGCCAGTCCTCGACCATCCCGGCCAGCTCTACATCATCGTCCACTACCAAGACTTTTGCCATGATGCTAGCGTCCCCCTGCCCATGCACCAACACGATCATAACTGACTGATTGCCTATTCGGCCAGCACAGGCTGCCAGTCAGAGCATTCGAGCACCGGCGGTGCGTCGAACAATCACCCCGCAGTGTCCTGGCGGGTTATTCTGTTTCCCCTTAGCCCGGTCTTGCCACAACCGTGCCCGAATTTTGTCACAAACGATACATATACTGCCGGTGCGAAGGGGATAAGCCGCATGACAGAAGAAGGTGCCATGGTGCGACAACAATGGGAACAGTTGGCGACGCCTCAAGCTTCCTCCGCCGACTGTCCACCAGAACGAAGGCTGCATGTCGAAGCCTGGCTGCAGGACAGCCGGGCACTGCCACCCACCCTTGACCTCGTTGAGGATCCGCCTGCCTTCAAGAAAAGGCCCCCTGCCGGCGAGCCTCATATCCGCGGGCAGCGCGCCCTCAAGGAGCTTTCCGCCCAGCTGGCGCAAGCGGGGAACGGCCGCTCCTTTGAGTCGGCAGAGCTGTCGGATACCGGTAAGCTGGAGTTGGGTCGCTATGCCCTTACATATGACTCCATAGCCGCTTGGCTGCGGGACTTGCGCCTGGATCCACCGAGCCGGGAGAATCTCGACACAGCAGTCGCTCGCGGTAAGCTCTCGCCGGAACTGGCTGACCTGCTTGCTTCGACCAGGTTTCAATCTCTCATGACCAGGCTGCATGCTGGACTGAAGCCGACTGCAGAAGAGCTGAAGGAGGCACTGCCACCGGTTCTGCAGGAAAGAATCGCCGGAGACCTGGTTTACAAATTCGCTGCCTACAGCACAGACAAAAATGGGCAGGTGGACGTAGGCAAAGTGGCTCTTGCGCTTAAGCTCGGGCGCATGCCTACCCGCGCCGAGCGGCTGGCCGACGATAATCGGCGCCTCGAGCAGGAGGGTGCGCAGTTGTTCTTCAGTAACATCTGGGAGTCCCCTGGAGGGACCTTTCTATGGCGAAATGTCGAGCCGGCTGCTCCCGTGCTCGAACGAGCCAGTTACGAGCCTGCCGGCAATCCGACAGATGCGCAACGGAGGCTTCGGTCGCTAGCCGAGAACATAGCTCGCTCCCGCAACACCGTCGGGCGGTGCTACAACGCCGTCGCGGATGCTCTTGACTCCATAGGCGTTCATCTCACCGGTGAATCAGCCTACATGGCCGCATCACAACTGGCGTCCGACAGCCGTTTCGAGGAGGTGGCATTGAGCTGCTTGCAGCCTGGAGACATCCTCGTGCACGGCAAGAACGGTGCCCACCCCGACGGGCACATCGCCGTCTATCTGGGTGGGGGGTTGGAGGCAAGCGATCATATCCAGGAGCTGATTAGAGGCGAAGGATACGGCGGCACGCGCGTCTTTCGGCTGAAGGGCTCAAGCGCATGAACCGGCGGGCTGCATTGCTGTCGCACGGGTGGGCGGAGTGACCGGGCAGGCTGAACAAATCGGGTGGCAATCGAGATGAGTTTTGAAATCAACGAATT
>DATNRD010000629.1:0-3620 GCA_036703665.1 Candidatus Obscuribacterales bacterium | reverse complement strand
ACCCGCACGTCAACCCCGATTTGCAAGCCGGGATCAAGCGCCTGGGCGGGGCGCCAGCCGAAACCGCCCCGACCAGGGTTGCCGCCGCCACCGCCAGGGCAACCCCGGCCAAGCAGGATGAAACGGCCAAGCTGCTGGCGGTCTTTGCCGAGATTGAAAAGAAAGTCCGCGACGGTCAGGTCGACGAGGCTCAGAAGCAGCTGCTCCAGATGGTCGAGAAAGATGCCAAACTGGCCAGAGCCTGGTATCTTTTGGGCGTGACGCACGAGAAAAAGGGCGATCTGGATCAAGCCGGCGTCGCTTACCGGCAGGCCAGTTATCTCAAAGACCCGGATGCCGAGGCGGCGCTTCGCCAGATCAACACCTCGCGCGTACAGCCGATGCTGGAGGAAGGCGACCGGGCGGCTAAAGAGAACAACTGGGTGAAGGCTGCCTCCAGCTACAGGGAAGCCGTAAGCATTGCGCCCAATCTTCCTCTGGTGCACAAAAAGCTGGCCGAAGCGCTCAGGCAGCTGGGCGACGCGAAAGAGGCCGATCGAGAGCTCAAGAAGGCGGCGGAACTCGAGAAATGACCGGTACGCGAAAAACAGGACCTAGCCTGCCTCTTGTCACCGCGGTCCAGCGGGCGCCTTCTTCTCTGGCAGCGCTTGGGCTGGCCCTTGCCGTTTGCCTGGCCGTCAGCCCGTGCGCCCGAGCGATGACCATGGCCGAGGCCGACAACCTTCTAATCGCCAACAAGTATAAGGACGCAGAGGAGGCGTACAGGGAGCTTCTGGAAGAGGATGATACCGGCGATGCTTACGCGGGCCTCGCCGTGTCGCTGGCCAAACAACAGTGGCCGGCCAAGATTTTAGAAGCCGAGAAAATCTTGAAAAAGGCCAAGAGCAAGTATGCGGACAACCCCAACCTGATGGCTTCGGCAGGCTATGTCTCTTACGTTCACTCCAAGACAGTCGCCTCACCGGCCAAACGCGATCTCTACCTGGAGGCAGCCGAGACCCTCTGCAAACGGGCCATCAAAGCCAACCCGGATATAGTAATCGCCCAACAGACGCTCGGGCTGATCAAGATCGCCCAGGACGATGTGGAGTCGGCCATCGAACCGCTGCGCAAAGCAGCTACTCTGGCTGAAAATCCGGTAAATCTCACGCTGCTTGCCCAGGCTCTCTTGCGCGTGGACCCCAAGGACAAGGAGGGAGAGGAGCTGGTCACCAAGGCGCTGCAGATGAACTCCAACTACCACCCGGCCCGCCTGCAGAAAGCGGTCATCCTCACCAATCAGGGCAAGCACGAGGACGCCTTCATGGAGTTGAGAAACATCCCCCAGGCGGCACGCACTCCCGACTGGTACCAGGTCGAGGGAGACATCTACCGCAAGCAGGGAGACGGGCCGGCGGCGCTGGCCTCCTGGCGGGAGTCGATCCGTCTGGAGCCTCACAATCCGGAGCCCTACCGGCGCCTGGCCGAATACTACTCCTTGCGGGGCGACGGCGAGCTGGCTATCTCGGAGCTGCACAATGCCCTGGAGATTCTGCCCAACGACATGCCGCTGCGCGCCCAGCTTGCCGAGCTGGCCCTGCGCCAGGACAAGCTGGATGTGGCCGAGACCGAGTACAGAACCATTCTGGCATCCAATCCCGACGACCCGAGCGCTTTGCTGGGCCTGTCGCGCGTCTATTTCAGGAAAGCCCGGAAGGAAGGGCAATACCCGCCCGGCTGGCAGCAGCTCATGGACCAGCTGCAGACCGTGGTGACCGAGCACACCGTGCAGGGCAAGGTTTTGAAGGCCGGCGCCAAGAATCTACAGGAGAGCATACAGCTTTCGGAAGCAGAGAAAGCTCTGGCCCAGAACCGTTTCAAGGAAGCCCGACAGCATTTCCAGGCTGTCATCAACAGCCACCGCGACGATCCGTTCGATCTTCTCACGCTGGGCGAGCAGGCTTTCAATGATGGTGATTTGAAATCAGCCGAACAGGCCTTCATCTTCGCCAAGGAGATACCGGAAGTGGCTTCGCGGGCCGAGCAGGGCTTGAGCAAGATCTCCAGCCAGCGCAACGAGGCGGTTCGCCAGACCAAGCTCGGGGATGCCACGCGCACCATCCCCGAGGTTGCCGTGGATCACTACAAGCAGGCACTGATCGCCGATCCGCAGTACCCTAACGCCCATTACGGTTTGTATTCCCTCTTCAACCAGAAAAAGAAAGGCGACCCGGAAAAAGCCGTGACTTACGCCCTGTCCTTCCTCGAGGCGGCCGATGATTCGCACCCGCAACGCAAAGAGGTGGAGACAAGCCTGGTGAAGCTGAAGGAAAGGATCGGCAAAACCAAGAAGAAGTAGAATCGTTGTATGGGTGGTAGCGGAGTTCAAACACCGAGGAGCAGAAGATGGACTTCAAGAAATCGCGTGGCGGCAAAAGAGGAGAGCAAAGGTCCTCTGACAAGACCTTCTCGGCTTCCCCGGACCCCGGTGCCACCATCGACGCCAGACCGACGGGCGAGCCGCCGCCGCTGGCCAAGCAGGCAGGAGGCGGACCGCGAAACATCCAGGAGACCAAGGCCTGGAAGGAATCCACCAGCGGTCTCCAGCGCATGTGGCACAACTACCTCAACATGCTCGGGACCCAGTTCCGCCGCATGTCCCGCGCCGACCAGGAGGCGCTCATCACACGCCTGTGCCAGATTGTCACCATCGGTTCTGCGGCGCTCGTGACCATGCTGTTTTACGGGTTCATTCCCCTGTTCCTCAAGATATTCGTGCTGCCCGGAATTCTGCTTGCTGCTTACTGGGCGGGAACGAATGTCGTGGCGCCCATCATGATCGTCCGCTATGAGCAGTACCTCAATCCGCAGTAAACGTCTTGAAGCCCAGTGCAAAAACCTTGAAATTCGTAGGCGGCGCCCTTATTGTCGGAGCCGCGGCCTGCATCATCTTGCCCGGTCTGCTGGGCTACCTGGCAGGGCTGTGGCGCCTGGGACTCTTCGTTGCGTTGGCCCTCATATCCGCCTGGGCAGTGTCGCTTCTCGTAGCAAGACTGACGGTGTCCAGGCAAGGTAAAAGGAATTGACCATGAAAGCTCTGTCGATCTACCTGGCTCTCACCGTTGCCGCATGCGCAATCCTGCCTGGCTCGGTCGCCTATGGGCAGCGCAAGCAAGACCCGGAGGCCTTCTATCGCTCGCCGCACACCATGCACGGCAAGACCGTGGTAATTCCCACCGGCACCACCATCGAGGGCAGGATGGATGAGACCATCGGGTCGTCGGTGAGCAAGCCCGGCAAACGCTTTACGGTAAGCATCGCTTCGCCTGTACTGGCCAACGGCACCGACGTCATCATCCCTTCAGGCGCCAAGATCATAGGCGAAGTAGTGGAGGCCATCCCGCACGACAAGATACCGCGCAAGAAAGGCGCTCCCAAACCGACAGGCAAGTTGCGCGTCACCATGAACGGCTTGCAAATGCCGGACGGCATGACTTACCCGATTGTCTGCTCCATCACGGGTGAGGCCATGTTCATGGGCAACAGGGTCATGGCCAACCCTACGCTCGGCGGTGGCGTCGGATACATGGGCACTGCCGCCTCCTTCGAGGCGGTATCGCCCAACCTGCAGCAGAACTTGC
>DATNRD010000628.1:0-3557 GCA_036703665.1 Candidatus Obscuribacterales bacterium | reverse complement strand
GCAACCATGTGCATCGGCGTAGGCCAGGGCATCGCCACCATCGTCGAGGCCTTTTAGGGACGCCCGCGCCCCCAGGATTGGCATGGATTTAGTCTCTAATGAAACTACCGCAGGGGGAACGGATAGACTTATGTTGGAGGGACATTCGCTATGGGTGCGCGCAAGAAGCCGGCTGTAAAACCGCAGGAAGGCAGCCTCAAGGACAAGGACAGGAAGCAGCCGCCCAGGCGCCCGGCGCCGCTGGCTGGCAACAAGCGACAGCGCAAGTCTTTCTTTATGCGCTCGGGCAGATAGGGCGCAGCATGGCGGCGCCCGGTATCTCAGGAGTTACAGCTTCGCATCGTCGGCAGTGTGATTCCGGGGTGGGGCTAAGCGTGGGCGGCGCGCCGGCATCTCGGCAGGGGCAGCTTCGGGTCGTCGGTCTGGGACACAGGGGCAGAGTGTTCCGGCAGCGCCAGTCGGCAGTCCGAGGTTGCGCCTGCCGGTAGACAGGGTGACCGGGGGCACAGCAGCGCGGCGTGGCGGCGGGCAAAGCAGTTAAAATCAGAGGTTCAGGGGGCAGATTAACAGTGAGTCTGTCGGTCCTCTTGCCAAGTGCAGGAACGGAAAGCATACATGCCTGTGGAGACCAGCCCGTTTACATTCCTGCAAGTCTCGGATGTGCACCTTGATTCGAAGCTGGCTTCCCGGCGGCTGGCGCTGCCTCACGCCAAGAAGCTGGAGCGCAACCAGGAGATCCTCAGCGCGCTTGTAAAGGCGCTCGATGCGGCCAGGCAGCGGCGCGTCGACGCCGTGCTCATGCCCGGGGACATCTGGGATTCCGAGAGCGTCACCAGCCGTACCATGAACAAGCTGCTGGAGGCCTTCAAGGAGCTGGGCGACATTCCGGTTGTCATTGCGCCGGGCAATCACGACTATTGCTCGGACAGCTCCTTCTACAGCCCGCAAGTGTTGGCGGCCCGCGGCATGCGTCCCTGGCCAGACAACGTCTTTATCTTCCGTAGCCCGGCATTCAGCACATACCGGCACCCACGGCGTCCTGACGTGTCCTTTACCGGGCGGGCTTTCACGGCTAATTCCCCGGTCACCGAAAGACTGCTGGCCGGTGCGGTGCCCAGGGATGCCCAGGCGGACATAAACGTGCTCCTCTTCCACGGATCCCTCGATGGTTACAGGGGTGGGGACGCCGGCTGGCCCGGCAAGATTACCGCCCCATTTTCAGCTGAAGAACTGTCGCGGCTAGGGTTCAGCTATGCCGCCGTCGGGCATTACCATGACATGACCGAGATCAGGGTCAACGGAGGACCTCTGCTGGGAGCGTATTCCGGGTGCCTGGTCGGGCGGTCTTTCGAGGAGAGCGGCCCGCGCTATGCCCTGTTTGGGTCGGTTGCCAGGCGGGAGGATGGCACAGCAGAGTGCAGCCTCGAGCCTGTCGAGATGGACTGCCGGCGCTTGCTTGTCGTTTCTTGCGACATCACCGGAATGACAAGCACCGAGGTCATGCGTGAGGTTAACAGGGCCCTGGAGAAGCAGGGTGCCCGGCCCGGTATCGACATCGTCTGCGTGAAGCTGGAGGGCAGGCATCCGACCGGCGGCGAGCCGACGTATGTGATTGAGAACTTGCGGGGCATCTACTACCATCTTGTCGTGGAGGACGAAACGCGCCCGGACTACCTGACACAGCGTTTCGACAAGCGGACCACGGAGGGCAAGTTCATACAGGCTCTGCTCGAACTCAAGAGAAGGGCCGAGGCACAAGGAGGCACTGTGTCTGATACCGAATACGGTTCCGGCCTGACTGTCGAGATAATAGAGGATGCCCTTTACTACGGTCTGGAGGCTTTGAAGGAAAAGCGGGTGACGGTGCGTAATGTGGATTGAGAGGATCGAGCTGGAAGGGTTCGGCAACTTGACCGGAGAAAAGATCGAGTTCCGGGAAGACAGGCTCAATCTCGTTCTTGAACGCAACGAATACGGCAAATCCACTATTGCCGAAGCCATCTGGGCCGTCCTCTACGACTATCCGCCGGGCCAGCGCACCAGCGAGAGCAAGCTCAAGGAACGCGATGCGCGCAAGCCGCTGGCTGCCGGAACCTTCAAGGCCTGCCTGGACATCGTGCACAAGGCCAGGAAACTGCGCGTGGTGCGGGACTTCAATGAAAAGACGGTAAGGGTATTCGACCGGGGCAAAGGCGACTGCGAGGTCACCGGCGAATTCCTGTCGGGACCCAACCGCGACGAAGTCGGCTTGAAGCTGACCGGAATGAGCCGGGATCTGTTCCGGCGTACGTGCTTTGTCGGGCAGCGGGAGCTGGCGGAGTACGGCTTCGCCGGAGATCTCGACCTGTCGGCGCTGCTGCAGAGCATAGCCGACGGCTCCGGAGCTGCTACCACCACCAGTGCTACCGCCCTGTCCGTACTGGAGGATGCGCAGTCGCACTTCAGCTACATGGGCAAGAAGTACAAGGTCGACAGGCTGATCGCCGAGTTGTCGGCGCGCCGGGATGAGCTGTCTGAGCGGGTTGCCAGGCTGGAGGCGGATCGCGCACGCGCCGGTGAGGACCTCAGGCGCCTGACGGAACTCGAGAAGGCGCTGGCGGACGAGGATAAACGAATCAAGTCGGCGGAATACTTTCACCTTTGTCTGGAGGCGGCCGAGCTCGATGCCAGGCTCATGAAGGCGCAGGAGCGCTTGCTCAGGGTCAGCGATCTCAAGCGGCAGCTCGGGGAGCTGAGCGGTTGCGAGAACTTTCCCATCGAGCGATACAGGAAGGTGCAGGAGCTCTGGACGACCAGATGCGCGCGTTTGAGCGACTACGAGCGCCTCAAGGGCGAGCTTGACGCCAAGGAGAAACATGTGCAGGCCCGCGAGATGGAGATTCGCGAACGCTGGGAGGGCTTGAGCCAGTTCTCGACCGATGACGCGCAGATGATCGCCAGCACGGCCCGGACGCTCCAGAACGTTTTGCTCGAGCTGGAGGAAGCGGAGCAAAAAAGGAAGGGAGAACTGGAGCAGGTCAAGCTTGAAAAAATCGATCTCGACAATCTGTCCGGTGTCCGGAAAGCCTTGCTGAATCTGGACGCCCGCGACATCGACGACGCCTACGCTTACAACGCCATGATCAACTCGGCCAGAGAGCAGATTGGCGAGTGCGAGCGTTCCGTCTGGCGCGCGCGCATGATCCAGCAGGAAATTGATGAGCAGCGCAAGACCAAGGCTGCCAGCTACCGCAATATCGCCATCCTGCTTGGCTTCGTGATCGTGTTTCTGGCAGCCGTCTACGCCGGCGTGGTGGTTGGCCTCAAGCTGGCTGTCACTCACCCCATCTCGGTTGGCGCGGCGGTCTGCGCCCTGGGAGCCGTTGTTACCCTGGCCGTCAACTGCTTGCTGATTTTCCAAGCGCGGGCTTACCGGCTGGCAGACTACGAGAAAGCCAGCGACGACGAGCAAAGGCAATCGGCGCTGGGTCAGGAGCTGCACAGCAAGATCATGGGACTGGAGATCAAGCTCGAGGATATAGCCAGGAAGGCGGGTGTGGCCAACGGTGCCGAGCTGG
>DATNRD010000627.1:0-5232 GCA_036703665.1 Candidatus Obscuribacterales bacterium | reverse complement strand
CGCCAGGAATGTCTGGAAAGGCACGTGGCCTCATAGACATGATCAATGGAGGGATAGCCTACCTGTTCACTGGAAAGGGCGTTGGGCGTGCCGAGAAAGGCACCTTCGTCACGGCTCCAGAGGTCGGCATCCGGGCAGGCCGATCGCTTCTGCGCCGGAGGCTTGAGCCCCGGATAGAGTCCGATGCATATGGCCGGTTTTTCATCGCTGCCTGAAAGACCGAGCAGCCGTGCCGCATCCATGTCGGGAAACTCGCCGAGGATCTCGGCACGCCAGCCGAGGACAGCGGCCGAGAGCGTGACCGCGGCCATGGCGTGCCCCATGTCGTGCTGGCAGTAGCGGTAGCCCCGGTCTCTGTACTTCCACGATTCCCTCCAGAAGATGCTGGTCAGGCAGACCACCGCCGGCGGTGCCGTGCTGCTTCCGGTCAGCGGCTCCCAGATCCTCTGTGCGACAGCACCGGCAGCTCTTTGCTCGAGGGCGTGGGTTCTTACGTAGTAATGGTAGGCGCCCGGTTCCAGTCCCTGGAACGAATGCACGAGCAGGTGCGTCTCCGTAGGATGCAGGTTGCCCGACGAGGGATTGACCCTTAGAGACCAGCGGTCGAGCCCGCCGCTCACCTCCTTCCAGGCGCTTATGGCCATGGAGTAGAAAAGCAATCTCGAGAGAAAAACAGCGTCGGCAGCCTGCGGATCGGGCAGCTCGCAGTCGCGCTCGATCCCCTGTCCGACCAGCATTGCCTCGAGAGCGGGGAAGTAACCGATTTTAGACGGCCCCAGAGAGCGAGGCAGCTCCAGCTCAAGGCTGGTTGCGTAGCGCCGGAAGGGGTCCGGCTGGTTGGCCCAGTCCAGGTGGTGATGGTAGGACATGAGCTTGGCAACGGTATGCTTTGTGAAGTGGTGATAGGCATAGAAAGGCGCCTGGAACAGCCCCTGAGTCGCTCTGCTTTTATCGGTCGTTCGTTCCTCGGCCACTGTCTTGAGCCCTATCCGGCTGCACGCCCCATCCATCATGACATCGCGCACGGGAAATTTCCGCGCAAAGGATCAGGGTAAACCCTATGGTCCTGGTTTGACCGGCTTCGCTATGCTCGAAAGCACAACTGAACGAGCCGCCGTTTCCTACTCGTTGTACCCGAGAAAGATTAACCAGCCGGCGGCTTGTTAATTTGCAGATATTTTTGCGCGGCGCGCCCGGCGTCTCTACGATTCTACAAAAGCGACGACGCGAGCCGGAGCGGCGCTTGCGCCGACAAGCTTAATTGGGAAGAAGGAAACCTTGAAACCGTGAGCCGGCAGCTTGTCGAGGTTGGCAAGCTGTTGAACCACGTAGAACTCAACCTCGCGCAAAGCGTAGTGCGCATCCCAGATATAACGCCTGTCACGGGTGGTCTGGTAATCGCGGATCATCACCGGGAACGGGCGATCCCACCCGGTGGCATCCGTTCCACCCACTTTGGCGCCCTGCTCAGCCAGCCACAAAGCCGACTCTCTGGTGAGTCCCGGGTAGAGGTAACGCACGGGATCGTTCATCTCATACTTGTCGTGATCGGTGCGAATGAGCACCGCATCTCCCGGCTTTATCCGATAATCCACCGCAGCCAGAGCCCTTTTTAGGTCGTCCGCCGTGATTGCCTCCCCGCTACCGCGCTTGGCTGTCATGTCCAGCACTACAGCGTCGCAATACAGGTCTTCTAGCGGCACCTCATCGATAGTCTTTGCTCTTTTCCCGGCGCAAACGCTGCCGTAGTGCCAGGGGGCATCGACATGGGTTCCCAGATGCGTGGAGATGTAGACATTTTCCTCGGCCCATCCCTCTGCGTCCGGCAACTCCGCCTCGCTGCAGCCGAACAGCTCGCTCATGATTTTTGCCCCGGCTTTGTGGTCGATGTACTCGACCTCGGGAGATAAAATGCGGAACAACGGCATGAGCGGCTTGGGAAAGCTAGCTTTGTCCAGCGGTTGAAGGGGGCGAGTCAAATCGATGAGCTTAAGCATCTTTGCTCCGGGCTGTCCACCAGAGACTGATATTTTACTGGGTATACTTGAGATTACGACTGCCAGCGCAACTGAGAGGCCGATGAGCAGCAAGGCATTTACTCTGGAGGAGGCGCGCGCTCTCTTGCCGCATCTGAGCGAGCTGCTCGAGGCTTGTTCGGACGAGCTTACCGACTTCCAGCAACGGGTGTCCGAGGCTAATCAGGTATATGCCAGCGCGGAACGAGCACTGGAAGCTGCCGAACGAAAATCGCAGCGACAACGGCAATTGCAGGAGCTGATGGAGGCCCGGGCCGGCTTCGAGCAGGCTATCGCGGGGCTCTCGGCGGCCCAGCGCGACTATCTCGAGCGCCTCGGCTACTGGGTCGATCGCATCTCGGAAACAGGCGTGATCTTGCGCGATGTAAGGGCCGGCTTGCTCGACTTCCCTGCCCGCCAAGGTCAGCTCGACTACTACTTGTGCTGGCGCCTGGGCGAGCCGGACATTCTCTATTGGCACCTGGTAAATGACGGATTCATCGGGCGCAAGCCGCTGGCAGCGCTGCTGGAGTACTGTTGAGAGTCTGCCGCCGGGGCTCCGGCGGGGCAGATTTTGTAAAATGCTGGTTAAGCGTGTTAATCGGCCGGTAACACTTGTGCCCGGGAGCGTGTCCGGGAATGCCTGCCCTGCTTGCCTTTGGGCGATCGGGTCTTGCCTGTCCATCCCCCATGTGGTTGACAACAGCACGAATCGCATCGGGTAGGGTATATTGTCCTTAAACATGGATGACCGGCTGGCGCTGCATTCTTTGGCGGTTTTCGATCAGGGGTGATCTTGAGCGCCGATGCAAGACCCACAAGCAGACCGAGTCCTGCGGGTTGGCAGCCGATCAACTTGTATAATGCCCGGTGTTGGTTTCCCTTTCCGACAAAGAAATCAGGTGAAGATAATGAGAGCAAAGACTTTTACAAGCATCTGCGCTGCGTGGTTGCTAGCGATTGGTGGCACATATCTTCCGGCTAGCGCTCAGAAGGCGGCAACGCCTGCCAGTGTGAAGATTGGTTATTTCAACCTGGCGCTGGTCAAGGCCTCATATCCTGAAGCCGCCGGTTCCGAAACGCTCCGGAACAACGCCGAAGCAATGCTCCGCCGCGATGTCGAGGAAGGCAACAAGCGGCTGCAAAAGGCTCAGGAAGACAAGAAGCCGAAGGAAGAGATCGAAAAAATGGCCAGAGACCTCCAGGCCGAAATCAATGCCAAACAGCAGGCGCTGATTCAGCTGGTCCAGACTCAGGCCGCCATAGCCACCCAGAACATTGCCCAGGCTGTCAATGCCGTGGCCCGCGATAAGGGTCTTGACCTGGTGGTCGATGGCGCTGGTGTCTTTGCTGGTGGCGACAAGATCGTCAACAACGGCGTCGACATAACCGACGAAGTGGTCAAGAGATTACAGCCGCAAGCGCTGCGGGCACCGACCGGTGGTGGTGGCGGTGGTGGCGGTGGTGGCGCTGCCCCGGCGCCTGCCGGTGGCGGCGGCGGTGGCGCCAAGTAGGTGCCTCGGTCGAATCCCCACCGAGGTGCCCTTCCCGAGCTTTCAAGCGCAGGGAACGCCCTGTTGAAAACTGGTAACAGGAGCGCCCTCACCGGAGGGCGCTCCTGTATCATGTGCTCCCGGCCTGCGCGGCCTCACCGGAGGGCGCTCCTGTATCATGTGCTCCCGGCCTGCGCGCCCGACATGTCATTCATGGAAGCGCAGCGAAGAATCCCAGCTTCATCACGCGGCTGGTCACTCTACCTGGGATTCTTCGTAAGAGAATGACACGTTTCAATCCCCGGACTCTTCGTCGCTCCATCGTGGGAGAACGACAGGTAAGGTCTACCTGCCGGACCATGCGGCAGATAAAACAAATGCTATAGGGAGATCTGGGCAGAATTTTGCTTTTGCAATTCTGCCCGGTGGTTTATCATTACTGCGTGCGGGAATGATCACTTAGTAGTCAGTGGCGCTACCTAGATTGGAATCTGGAATGCCAGCAAGGAGGGGAATGCTCGAGCCTCGGGGTCGACCCGGGCCTCTTCCAAGGTTCCTGGCAGGAAGTCAGGTGTTGGCACTGGCAGTGAATCCACTGCTGGCTCTGGGCGCCTCTGCCCAGGGGCTTGCGACAGGAACGGGAGGAAGCACCATAAGTGGTGGCGGCAACTCCGCAACTGCCGCCGGAACGTCCAGCCTGCTCTCTCAGATTCCACCGGTGGAGGCACCAAGAGCTACGCCGGGAACGATCCTTCCAACGGACGTCGTGCCGTTGCCCGCCGCGCAGGAACGCATGTCCTTCGGAGAGAACCTGCAGTTACGCGTCCTTCAGAGATTACCGGCGCGCCTCTATTTCAACGCCAGCGTGGAGAATTCGTTCCGCTACGAGACGAACGTGTTTCAGTTCCCCACCAAGCGAGCTTTCCTGCGGCAGATCTTCGCGACCACGCCGCCGCCCATCTTCGCCATTCTTCCTGTGCCGCTTCAGCAGCAAATACGCGACCAGACGCTAAGGCTGGCCAGTCGCGATGACGAGGTCTTTCGTTGCCTGCCCAACCTCACCGCCGGTTGGACAATTACGCCGCGCACGCGTATATTCGGCAACTACTTCATGATTCGCGACTCGCTGTTCCACAATATCCGCCTCAACACCGTCATCCATTCGCTCGCTTACGGCATCCAGCAGGATATACCGATCACGCGCAGGGGCAACCTCCAGCTCGAGTTCCAGGCGCGAGAACTTTATCAGCTTCACCAGCAGCCCTTGTTCGACTTCCTGCCTGCACTGACGTTCTCGTATATACTGACACCACGGACGGTGTTGTTCGCTAACACGCTTCTTCAGCTTCGCGGCAAACGGTATTTCCAGGCGCCGACCCGCGAGATAGATCCCTTCTACACGTTCGGATTCCTGCATCAGCGCGGCGGCTGGTCATTCTCCAACACTGCCACCTTCGTCCAGAACTTCCGCGAGCCTTTCCGGCAGAACGCCAGCATTCCCGTCAACAACTATTCGTGGATCTTGGACTTCGAGGTGGCCAGGCGGCTCATCAAGCAGCTCCCTGGCTTGCAGGCGTTTATAAGGGCCGAGCCCATTTACAACTTCAAGTCGCATAACCGGCCGGGACTTGCGGGCATGGACTTCCGCTTGTTCTGGGGGATGCGCTTCTCCCTGGGCAAGCCGGCCCTCACTGCCGCACTGGAGCAGATCCGCCAGCAGCTCG
>DATNRD010000626.1:0-6391 GCA_036703665.1 Candidatus Obscuribacterales bacterium | reverse complement strand
TCCGTTATCGGTCATCGACTGCACGTAGCGCCGCCCGCCGACGCCAGCTACCGCACCGTGGAAGCTGCGGTAGCCGGTCAAGAAGCGCAGGGTTATCGAGGCCGCGCCCGGCGGCCTGTCCCGGTCAGGCAGCCAGAAGTAACCGACCAGCGCCTGGTTGCTGCCCCAGGGCAGGACGAGCTGTTTTATCAGGTAGTTGGAGCCCAGAGCAAAAACCCAGGTGGCGGAAGGCAGTATGGTAAACGACTCCATGAGCTTGTAGCCCGTGGGCGCCACCACTCCTGATGCCCAGTGGTTAGTGGACAGCTCATAAGTGGTGTTGTCGACCGTCACCACCTCGTCTATTCGTGACAGCAAGACGTGCCTGTTGCCGGGAGGATTGAGCGGGGCCACCAGAACGCCGTGATAGCGGCGCGTGTGGGCGCCGCATATGGTGCTGCTCGAGTAGCCTCCCAGACCGTTGGTGACGATCCACTCGCGGTGGTCCGGCTGGTCGTGCGAGGGGTACCAGACGGGCACCTCGTAGGGCAGTTCGCTGTATCTTGATTTGAACCAGCTTGGCAGCCCAAAGGTCATCGGTTTCCCTCTTGTCTCGTTGCGGATGAGTAGTAATCCTAACCCAGAATCGAGGAACGGCCGGCCTCTTGCTGCCCATTTGCGGGCTGGCGTTGGCGCCCGATAAGCTCTATTGTTGGCTACGGTGATCTAGAGTAGTTGAAGGTGTCTGGCCGATTGCCAAGCGATGGGGCGATGACTGAAGAGCACTCCGATCCAGAAATGTTCTGGGACACGTATACCCAGGCCGCACAGGAGGCACTGGACGCTGAACGTTTTGCCGATGCGGAAAAGCTCTTTTCCTTCGCGCTCAAGGAAGCCGAAACTTTCGGCGAGCAAGACCCGCGACTGCTCAGAAGCCTGCAGGGGCTGGTCCGCTGCCTGGAGCATCAAGAAAAGTTCGCGGAAGCCGCCGGCTGCCTGGAAAGGATGCTGGCTATCCGTGAGAAAGCCCGCGGACCCGACGACCCGGATGTCGCAGAGATTTTGAATTGGCTGGCAGCCAACTACGAAGCGCGGGGAAGGTTGTCCGAGGCAGAGGAAATTTACCGCAAGGCCCTCGAGATAATCGAGGCTGCCCTTGGCAGCGATCATCCTGAAGTCGTGAGCAGTTTGCGCGGGCTGGGCCGTGTCATGGTTGCCCAGGGCAGGTACGACGCCGCCGATCTGGTTTTTCGCCGGGCGCTCTCCGTCACGGAAAGGGAAGCCGGGCGCTCGCACCTTTCGGTTGTGAGGGATCTCGATAATCTGGCCGGGCTGTGCGAGTTGCAGGGGCGTAGAGCCGAGTCCGAGGCCTTGTACGAGCGCTGGATAGGCATTGTCGAAAAGGAGCTGGGCGCCGGCAACTCGGCTTTGATTGCGCCGCTGGATCGCTTGTTCAAATGGTATCTGGACCTCGGCGCCATTGAAGAGGCCGAGCAAGTGGGCACCAGGCTTCTGACTATAAGGGAAGCCGCCCAGGGCCCGGATCACCCGGACGTGGCGGCGTGCCTGGACCGGCTGGCCGGCCTGAAGCTCGCCCAGGAAAAGCGAGAGGACGCGGAGCAGCTGTATACGCGCGCTGCCCAGATCCTCGAAAAATCGCTGGGCGGCGAGCACCTGCGGTTGGCCATGGCGCTTGCCAGGCTGGCGGATCTTTACCGCAAACAGGGCCGGCATGAAGAGGCCGAGCCACTCTATTTGCGTTCGCTGGATATCATGGAGCGGGCGCTCGGACTGGAGCACCCGAACCTGACGGAGGTGCTGCGGGGGCTTTCTGACACGTACCTGGAGCAGGGCAAGCGCTTCCAGGCCGAGCCGCTTTTGCGCCGGGCTCTGGAGATCGAGGAAGAGCGGCTCGGGCCCGAGCATCCGGATCTGGCCGGGGATCTCAAGAAGCTGAGCGAGATTTACTGGGAGCAAAACCGGCCTATCGAGGCTGAGCCGCTGGTCATGAGGCTGATGGCCATCAGATACAAGACGCTGGGGCCGGAGCACCCGGAAGTTGCCAGGTCGCTCGTGGATCTGGCGAGGATCTTCAGGGAGCAGGGCAAGCACGCCGAGGCGCAGCCGCTGTACGATCGGGCGCTGGCCATGCTAGAGCTGGCGCTGGGGGCGGAGCACCCCGAGCTGGCGGAGATTTCAGCCGAGCAGGCGGCCCTGGCCAGGCGGGTCGAGGAAGCCACAAAAGCCGCCAAGAAAACCGGCTGGAAGCGCTTCTTCCCGTGGTAGCGGTGTGGTACTGCCGGTGGTGACGGCTCAGATGGGCACGCGATAGCCGTAAAACTCGTGATCCTCGTTGTAGCCGCCCTGGCCGCCGCCGATGTGGGAGTAGTCGGCTACGAATTCGATGGCCTGGATCCACTTCACCTGCTTGAACCCCAGCTCGTTCTCGCAGCGCAGCCGCAGGGGCGCCCCGTGCAGGACGGGCAGCGGTTGCCCGTTCATCTCGTAGGCGAGTATGGTCAGCTTGTGGCGCATGTTTTCGATCTTGTGCACGTCATAGTACATGCCCCCTTCGCCTCCCTCACCGAACGAGTAGAAGACGGCGTATTTGGCCTCTTCCCGAGGTTGGACGAGGTCCATTATGTGACGCATGGGCACGCCTGCCCACTTGGCCACACCCGACCAGCCCTGAATGCAGAAGTGGTTGGTGATCTGCTCTTGTTTCGGCATGGCCTTCAACTCGGCATAGGAGAACTTTGCCGGGTTGCTGACCAGCCCGCCGACACGCAGCCTGTAATCTTCGAAGTTGTTGGCGCAAAGCTGTTTGTATTCGTCGGATTCGGGCACCAGTCCGTTAGGCCACAGATGTGTGGCGATGTCCTTTTGTTCGTGTTGGGTGCGAGGATCCCACGACTCCAGCATGTCCATGAAGCGGCCCACGATGAAGCGTCCGGCCTTCTGGACCAGGCGCGCGTTACGCATGGTGAACGGCGAGGCCCAGAGCCACAGAACCGCCAGCACGACCAGACCCAGGCCGGCGATGAGGGCACCGGCCGGGCTTGTGCTGTCCGTTCCGAGCGTGATGTGATTCAGGTTCTGCCTGGCACCGGTAATGAGAACCATGGTTACATGCACGACTATGAACTGCAGAAACCACAGCAGGATAAGGAAATGCAACGATCTGGCCACCTGCCGGTTGAATGTTCTTCCCAGCCAGCCCAGACGGTTGGAGATGGCCGGCGACTGCATCAGTCCTGTAAAGACGGCTAGCGGCGCGGCGATAAACACCGTGATGAAATAGGCGAGCTGCTGCAGGCAGTTGTAGCGCACCCACCCCTGCTCGGCCGGCATTTGCAGGGACAGGTATTGCAGTGCTGTGGAAACAGCGTTGGGAACGACGTCCCAGGAGGTGGGGACGATGCGCTCCCACTGGTGCGTGGAAAAGAGCAGGGCATAAAAAATGATCCCATTGACCATCCATAAAAGATCGCACGAGAAGTGCCACCAGCGCGCCAGTCCGATCGAGTGGCGGATACCGGGAAGCCCGATCCAGCTGGGAATCGTCACGGCGTCATCTTTGGCTGTCCAGAGCAGTCCGGATGGTACCGCGCGCTGAAAGCGGAACCACTCGCGCCCCGGCGTGCAGTTGTTGTCGATGTAGAGGCGCGGGTGATCGGCTAGAATCTGCAGCCCGGAACGAATGATGAACACCATCAGGAAGAGGTTGAAAGCGTGTTGGAATCTCAACCACCAGGGGAAGCCCTGGTAGTGGACCGGGGTAGACAGATGTCCCGGATAGCGGGCAATGAACTCCTGCACCGCCGGCAACTCGCGCAGCTCGCGGGCTACGGCGATGCCCAGAACAAGCAGAAGGAACCCGACCGGCAACAGCCAGAGAATGTTGAACCAGCGGCTGCCCAGACGGAATTGTGGGCAGATTCCCTGCCTGGGCGGAGCCCACTGGCTAGGATCCACCCGGTCGTGCGCTGGTTTGATCAAGCGCTCGAGGGGATCTGCCGAAGATGGAACGACCGGTTCATTTGTCATGGAAAAACCGTGCCCGTGTGCAGTTGGTATGAGACTTATACCAGATGCCCGTGTTCCATCCGGTGATCGCTGCTTTTGGTGTTCCGAAGTCTTCTGCCCTTGTGGTGTTGTTCCCCTATTTCTGGACGCTTGACATCACCCGACTGTCGTCATGTAAACCATGGTTTACATCTGGTAGAAGCTCTTGAAATTGCCGCGAAAACCAAATAGGTTGTAGCGTCTCTCTAATTCACGCACAGGCATCCGTCGAGCAAGGTCACTCAAACCGCGGCCCAACAGAGTTTCCGCCAATCGCTTCTCTCCTGCCGAGAGACGGGGCAGCTGATCCCCGCGGTACCTTCGCTTGCGCATCCTGCTGTGGTTGCTAGCGGCACGCTCATGCCTTCCCGTTTGGGGATGGCAACAAGCTCCACGCGGCCGGCTGCTCGTCCCTAGCCGGCCCCACGGCTACTTCCTGGAAGGTGTGCCAGGGTGGTCGTGCTTCCGTTCAAACTCTTCACACTGAGGAAAATCATGGAACTCACCATCGGTGGAATCGCAGGCCTGGTCGGCCTGGTCGTACTCGGGATCATCGCGGTTACCGCGCTGTTCTCTCTCTTCTTCACGGTCGAGCAGCAGACGGCAGCGGCCGTCGAACGCTTCGGCAAGTTCGTGCGCTTCGCCAAGGCCGGTCTCAACCTCAAGGTCCCCTTTATCGACCGCGTGGCGCACCGGCAGAGCCTGCGCGTCAAGCAGCTCGACGTCAAGGTCGAGACCAAGACGGAAGACAACGTGTTCGTGCACGTGGTGGTCTCGATCCAGTACTACGTGCTGGAGAACAAGCTCTTCGAGGCGTTCTACAAGCTGCAGAACCCCGAGGCGCAGATCAACTCCTACGTCTTCGACGTCGTGCGCGCGCGCGTGCCGAAGATCAAGCTCGACGACGTCTTCGCCAACAAGGACGACATCGCCAACGCCGTCAAGGCCGAGCTCTCGGACGCCATGGACGACTTCGGCTACGGCATCGTCAAGGCTCTGGTGACCGACATCGATCCCGACGAGAAGGTCAAGAAGGCGATGAACGAGATCAACGCCGCCCAGCGCGAGCGCATCGCCGCCAACGAGAAGGGCGAGGCCGAGAAGATCCTGAAGGTCAAGCAGGCCGAGGCCGAAGCGGCCAGCAAGAAGCTCCAGGGCCAGGGCATCGCCGACCAGCGCAAGGCCATCGTCGAAGGGCTGCGCGAGTCGGTCGAGCAGTTCCAGCAGGCCGTCGACGGCGCCACCGCCAAGGACGTGATGCAGCTGGTGCTGATCACGCAGTGGCTGGACACGCTCAAGGAAGTCGGCGCCAACACGCGCAGCAACACCATCCTGCTGCCGCACTCGCCGGGGGCGCTGGCCGACATCGCCCAGCAGCTGCAGACCGCCGTCATCACCGGCGACGTGGCCGCCGCCGGGGCGAAGTCCGCGTCCGAGGGCGACAAGCAGGCGTAAGCACCGCGCGACTCGGTAATTCTGGGTCAGGGTAGGCTGTTTTTCGCTTGCTTTTGAGCGATGGGTTAAGGGAGGGCGGCAAGCGTGATCTGCAGCAATGCAGGCACGGCTTGCCGCCTTCCTGCTTTCTTCGTACCTGCCCGCGCCTCGGCGAGCTGCATGGCTCGGGCGGCACCGTGGTGCTTCGGTAATAGCTATGCCGAGAAGCCAGACGCCGAGCCGCCCGCACAGAACAACGGCGCAAGCGCCTGCAGAACAACGGCGCAAGCGCCTGCAGAACGACGGCGCAAGTGCCTGCAGAACAACGGCGCAAGCGCCTGCAGAACGACGGTGCAAGCGCCTGCAGAACGACGGCGCAAGCGCCTGCAGAACGACGGCGCAAGCGCCTGCACTACGAGAATTTAAAAAGGGGGGCGAGGTGCTATAGAATCTAGTAGCAAAAATTGCAAGAAAATTCGGTTCGGGTCGGCGGACGGGGACGCAGAGGGCGGTTGACCCGCTCCTGGCTGCGTCCCCGTCGTTTTCCCTGTCCCTATGTAAGCGCTCCGTCGCCTTGCAACGGCTCCTCCGCACGACTATACGCTCGGCGGCGGCCTGCGGCTGCGCCGCCTGGCTCCGTCGCTCAGGCGACTCCGCAATGCTCCTATGCTCCGGTGCCTCGCATGCTCGGCACCTTCGCTCTGCAGCCCTTGCCTCGCTGTACTTCGTCTAGGGAGAAACGACCTTGATCGAGCGCACCGGCACCCACGTCTGCTTGTCCTTGGCGTACATGTAGCGTTCGCCGTTGAACTCCAGGCGGAACAGGAAGCCCAGGTACTGAGCTGCCCGCCCGCAGGCGTGGAAGCGGTCCGAATAGAGCCGGTAGATGTCGGCAGGCTGGCAGACCTTGTCG
>DATNRD010000625.1:0-7614 GCA_036703665.1 Candidatus Obscuribacterales bacterium | reverse complement strand
CTCGCGAGGTTGAGGATTGGTGTGCCAAGAGGCCGTCTATGTATACCTCGCGCACGAACCGCTTGCACCCGAGGGTGGCCAGCACGAAAAGCTTCTCCGCCATGGTGCCGGTGTTGCCCAGGCGCGCCTGAAAGAACTCGTCGCGCTCGGGATCGATGACGATGAAATCGGCGCACTTGCCTGGCTGGAGGTTGCCGATGTCGCTCTCCAGCCCCAGGGCCCTGGCACCGCCTGCAGTGGCAAGGTACAGTAAGCGAGCCCCGGACAGCTTTATGGCGTGGTTGCCTCCGCCCACCGCATACTGCAGCATCTGCACCTTGTATGCCTGGTTCATCTCCTGAAAGAGGCTGTAGCCTGTGCCGCCGGCTATGTCGGTTCCCAGCGCTACTTTGACCCCTTTATCGACGAACTTTCTCAGCGGCATAAGACCGCTGCCCATGAAACTATTGCTGGACGGGCAGTGGACTACGCTCGTCCCGGCCTCGGCCATACGCGCGATCTCGGCATCGCCGGAGTGAATTGCGTGCGCGAGCACCGTGCGCGGCCCCACCATCCCCCGCCTGTCGTAGACATCCAGATACGAGCCTTCACCCGGGTAGAGCTGCCTTACCCAGGCAATCTCATCCAGATTCTCGCTTATGTGCGTCTGCACGAGCATGTCCTTGTGCTGGTCGAGCAGGCGCCTGCACACGGCGAACATCTCCTCCGAGCAAGTCGGGGCATATCTTGGCGTCACCACAAAGCGCAGCTTGTCCTTGCCGTGCCAGTCGGCAATCAATCGCTCTGAGGCTGCTAAGGCGTGAGCCGGGGGCAGCTGCATGCCGGGCGGCACATTGCGGTCGGCCAGGACCATCCCCATCAATGCCCGGAAGCGGCGCCGTCTGGCTTCCTGAAAAGCTATGGCGGTAGCCCGCTCGAAGTGTGCTCCGAAGATAAGGGCCGTCGTCGTGCCCTGTGCGATCATCTCGGCAAAAAATATCCGGGCTGCTGCTTTGGCGTAACCCTCGTCCCGGTACTTTTCCTCTTCGGGGAAGGTGTACCGGGTAAGCCAGGAAAGCAGCTGCTCTCCATATGACCCCACCATGAGCGCCTGGGGGTAGTGGATGTGCCCGTCCACCATGCCGGGCAAAATGAGGCAGCCTTGCCGGTCGACAAGCTTGTAGCTGCTATAGTCCCGGGCCAGAGCCGCGAAATTCCCCAGAGCGGCGACGCGTCCGGCGGCGTCTACCGCCAGCGCCCCGTCCTCGAAGAATTCCAGCGCCTGGCTGTCGTCGCCGTGAGCAAAAGGATCGGCAACCACATGACAGACAGTGCCACGGAAAAGGGCGGGCAACGAACCGCCGTGCTCGCACCCCTGTGATGCCGGGGCTGCCGCCGGGGTCGACCGGTTCTTGCGGTCCGGTTTTGCTGGCATTATGTCCTTCATGGGCGGAACATCAGGGCGGGATTTCAAGCGTTGCCTCGCCGGCTAGAGAGCTGTCATTTTAGTAGCATCCCGGCAGCTTTGAGCAACCACGGCAGCGGACCGATCCACTAAAATGACCCGAGTCTGCCTTTATGGGACCGGCAACCATGAAACGATTCACTCGGCTTACGGCGGCACTGGCAGTGGGCTCGGCCCTTATCTTGGCCTGCCTGCCTCATGTAAGCGCCGAAGAGCCAGGAAAGACTGAAAGCAAGCCATCTTCCGGGCTCTCCAGGAAGGATGCCCTGGCGCTCATCGAGGAGTCGGCAGCGGTGCTGACCAAAGGACAGCAGATCTTGAGGTTCGCCAGCGTCAAGATTCCCAACCTGGTCACCGACAATCTTAAGTTTCGCCGCCTGGACAGGGAGCTGGAGAACTGCCGGGCCGAGACTTACCCGGCTCTCGATGCAGCCGAGCGCCTGAAGAGTCGCCCGCAGAACCTGCGTGAGCTGGTGCGCCTCTACGTCGGGCTGAGGCTTCTGGAGGAGCGCCTGATGCCCCTTTCGGAACACCTCGCCGGCGTCGGGAACCCTTCGGCCAACCCGTTGTCAGTTCAGATTGTCGATTTGGCCAACAAGGTGGCCAGGGTGGCCCTCAGGCTTCACCCCTATGTCTATAGGGTTGTCGATGCCTACCAGTCTCAGGCCTCCGACGTGAAGGTCGACATCAATCTGGGCTGGGCCGGAGATGAAAGCGAAGTTCAGGGACCCGGCCTCTAGAGCAGATGCGGGCGTCGGGGACGGACTGAGCAATCTAAGCGCTATGTCTTGTCAGGCAGGTGCCATCGGGTAACCTGCTGCCTGCCCTCGACCCTGCCCGGGATGGTTCAGCGAGCCTGGCCGGCTTGCGCGCGCGAAGTGGCCTGCATCTCTGCCTTGCGCTTCAAGTGTCTGGCCAACTGAGCTGGAGAGAAAGGATACGGGCACCAACCCATGCCCCCCACCGGGCAGCTGGCCAGAACGCGGGCAGTGCGCTTGCCTGAAACAGGCTTCCTTGCGGCGTGCGCTGATGCTTTTTCTGAGCGCGGCTTCATAATGCCTCCTTACTACTCCTGTTCTACCACCGATTTGAAGATCGGGCGACAGGGCCGGCAGCTACAACGCCCGGGCTTAAGCCTTGCTACCTGCGCCTGGTAGCCCAGAAAAAGCCGGCTCCGATTAAGCGGATAGCCGCCAGAGCTGGAGTAGATTCATGCCCTTGCCGACCTCACTTTGTGGCTGCCTGCTGAGGTGCCGACCACAGCCTCAGCACAAGCGCCAGCACAAAGGCTGCCAAACTGAAGAATATCGGGTTGACTGCCAGGCCAAGCTTTGGAAACTGGTAGTGCACATACATGTACACGGGCAGAAAGCACAGGCAGGCGAAAAGGCAGAGTGAGGCGCTCACCACTTCGCCTTTGAAGGCCTGGAAGGACAAAATTGCCGCTGGCAATATAAGGAGGAGATCGTAGTTGTGCAGATGCGGAGCCGCAATCAGTCCCACCGGCATGGAGGCCATGATGGCGTAGTCCAGGCAGGCGGGGGTAGCGGCCAGGCGGGCACCGAGCACCATCAAGCTGATAAGCGACAGGATGAACGCGCCCAGGCCAACGGCCCGGCTCCAGTAGGGTTCAACCGTCGGGAAAAGGTACATGAACTGTCCTCGGATGGTGGGGTTGACGACATCGGTTACCTCGAACGACTCCGGCATGAACTGCAAATAGCGCGCGTACACTTCTGGTCCTGAGCAGATGAGGCTGGCGGCTGCCAGTGCCAGGCCGACAAGGGCGATGATGACGCAGAACCGGAAGCGGCGCGCCCCGGCCATGAAAGCCACCGTAGGCAGCAGCTCATGAGGCTTAAGCAGAAGACCAGCCATGAAAAGCGCGGCCCTTTCCGTTCTGCCACTGCGAAGAGAATGAACGCAACCGGCATACAGCATCAAAAGTATGCCGGTAATCTGACCGCACCTGACAGCTTCCCATTGCGGGCCGCAGACCGCTACAAAGGCTGCCAGCAGAAGCGTCTGTCTCCCGGTCAGGTGCACAGCTCGAGCGATTATCAGGACAGCGGCGGCAGTGCTGAGGACCAGAAGGGCGTGCCAGACCAAACTGAACTGCTCGGCCGGGATGGCAGCCAGGGGAGCCAGCAAGGGCAGAACAAATGGCGGCAGATTGACGGGCCTTATGTTCTGCCCGATGTCGGGAAAGAAGGTCGACTCCGTTTTCCTGAGCGCCTCCCGGTCGTAGGCTAGAGCACTCTGTCCACTGACATACAAGTGTGCGGCGGCATAATAGTTGGGAAAATCGGTGATGCGGAAGAGATCCGTGCTGGGGGGTCTTAGCGCCACTGCGGGAATGGTCAGCAGCAGGGTGATGAAGAGGTAGAGAAACGTGGTGCTGGCCAGGCTTCGCCCTGTGGAACGCTGTTGCTCAATCACCTGTGGACGTCCCTGCCTGGTGTCTTACCGTAGTCCGTTGCTGGCGAGTTCATCCCGTCGGTTTCCTGGCGGCAGGCGGCTGAGGCGGCGAGGGTTGCTGGGTAGTGCCGGTTGCCTGCTCCATCCTGGCTGCCACTATGAGATTGCCGGAAGGATCCCGCGTCAGCGTAATCATTCCTGGAAAGCCTGGATAACGCAGATTCTGGGGGTTGCCCATGAAAGCCTGTGTTACCGCCCCGGAGAAAGCCTTGAACTGCATCTCTGCTTTCAGCTTATCGGTCGGCAGCGGCTTGCCCAGAGCCTCGTAGGCGAAGGCAAATCCGTGAATGGCAGCCAGGGTTCCGCCCACAAACGGGTTGGTTCCGGGGCGGATGGCCATGGACTGACCGGTTATCTTGCCGTTCTGGGCGGTGATGGTAATGCCGGCGGCATAGCCCGGGGAGGCGAGCTGCTGTTTCTGGTCCACCACCAGCTGGAACATGTAGTTGACCGTGGCGCCGCTCTTTTTCTCTCCGGTGGCAATGAACCCTTTGGCCACGCGCGTCTTGTATTTTGCGAAATCCTCACCCAGGCGAGCCTCCGCCGGTTGCGCGGAAGCTAGGCCGAGGGCCATGAGGGCAAGCGCCAGAATGGCTCTCCGTCCAGCATCGATGTGCGGTGCTTTCAAACTACGCAAACGCCGAGCCCTCTAACTTAAGTGAACCATGTACCTCGAGCTCTGCGACAATCTTGCCAATCTCCTTTTCCCTCAATATGCCGTGCTCGGTCACCAAACCGGCAATGTGCGAGAAGGGGACGATCTCGAAGTGGCGGTTTAGGACTCGTACTCCTTCGGGCGGCTCGTCCCAGACTTCGCTGCCGGGGCGCTCATGCTTCTCGAACTCGAAGAAGCGATCGTCGTCCACGAACTTCTCAGTACCGCACAGGGCGTACAAGGGTATGCCCAGTTCCCGGCAGGCCACCGCCAGCACCCAGGAGCCGACCTTGTTGACGAGGCCTGGTCTGCCGACGCAATCGCAACCCATGAAGGCGGCTCGGCACATGGGCAGGACCAGCCCGATAGCGGTGTCGAACGTGTGCATCACCTCCAACCCGCCGGAGGCAAGCATGGCGGCCAGCTTCCTGCCCTCGAACGCCGGGCGCGATTCGGTGCACAGTACCCGGAAATACTTGCCACGACCACGCGCGTGCAGAAGCGAGCTGACCACCGTGGAGCTGAAGGAGTAGGCGAAGACCAGCTCGCCGGCCGGCACCAGGTCGAAGACGTGTTCGGCGATCGATTGAGCGCTGTCGCACATGCGCCTGTCGAATCCTTCCAGCGCCTCATTGCACCTGGCATGGATCTCCTCTGTCGTGTGGGCACCACTTACAGCCAGGAGCACCGTGTTGCTCAGCTGGAAGAGCGGCGCCATGGCCGGTTGAGCATCAATGAGCGCCCGGGCCGTAGCCGTCAGCCTCTCGCGCACTTCCTCCGGGCTGAGTTCTTCCGTGCCGGCAAGCACGGCCTGGAAAATGCCGATTGCTCTTAGCGCGATTTCGGCAGCTCCCGAGGTCAGGTCGTCGCGGATGGGTACCACCTGTTCGGCGAGTTCACTTAGGTTCAACATGATGGCGGCTCCTGAGCCAGGGCTGGATGTAATGGGCTGCCAGCGGGTACGCCTGTCAAATATAGCAACCCAGCGCCCCCGCAGGCGTGAGATCGTGCCGGGACAGATTACTTTTTAGCTCAGCCCGGCAGCTTCAGTCCGCCTGGGTTCCAGGGCAGCCTTCTCGATGGCGTCCTGGTGGTGGCGCCTCAGCATGTGAGTTTTAGGCAGGTCGACCAGATGCGACCAGGGCAGCGTCTCGTCCCGGGGGATGTCACGCCAGACATAGAAGTCCATCCCCGGGCAGCCATCCGGTAGGTGGCGCAGAGCGTTGCGCCAGGCACCCAGGTTGGCATCGCCTTGAGCGACCGAGGCCAGCAGCGGTGTCAGGCGCCTGTCGCCGCGCGAGAGCAGCGCCTGAATGTCGCTCCAGTTGTGGCTTTCCGGGCGCACTTCCATGCCCAGTCGGCTCAAGTGCTTGCGCAGGTACTCCAGTTTCTGTTTGGACTGCCTGTCCCGTCCGGACCACTGGAAAGGTGTTTGTGCCTTGGGCACGAAGGACGATAGGCCGAAAGCGAGGTGCAGTCGCCGGTGGGCCTTCTTGAGGTCGGTCAAGAGGCGCACGGTCTGGTCGAGGTCCTCCTGCGTTTCACCCGGCAGCCCCACCATGCCGTAGAACTTGAGCGCCTGCAAACCGCTGGAGGCAATGAGTCCGACTGCCGCCTTCACCTGGTCTTCGCTCAGGTTCTTCTTCATGATTGCCCTCAGGCGCTCGGAGCCCGACTCCAGGGCGATGGTCACGGAGCGCTGCCCGAGCCTAACCAGCATCTCCAGAACCAGAGGGCTTACCGTATCGGCTCTTATCGAGGCTATGGAAATCTGTGTTTGCGGGCGCTCCAGGAGAGCCTGGGCAATGCGGTCGAACTGGCGATGTTCGGTTACAGACGGGCCGACAAGGCCGATTTTGCTCGTGTAAGTAAGCCCCAGGTCGATCTTCTCGATAATGGACGGAACGCTTGCTCCGCGAAATGGTCGCGTCAGGTAACTGGCCAGGCAGAAACGGCATTCCTGCGGGCAGGACCGGGCAATCTCCACCAGGAACATATCACCGAATGCGGTATCAGGGGTGAGCGCTACCGAGTGAGCCACGTAGTCGGGCGGCGGGGAATAGACCTGCCTGCCAAGTGCTGCCGGAACACCGGCTGCCTGCGGCTCGATGGCGCTCAGTGGTCCGCCCGGACTCTCCAGGCTGTAGGAGTAAAGGGACGGCACGTAAATGCCCTCGATGCCGGCCAGCTCCTTGAGCCTGTCCTGCCGGCGCGGCAGGCGGCGGATGCGCTTCCAGGCCTCCAGAAATCGCGGTATTACGGCTTCGGCGTCGCCTAGAAGGACGACATCGAAGAATTCCGCGAACGGCTCGGGATTGGCCGTGAGGACCGGCCCGCCCCCGAACACGAGAGGGCAGGCGTCGCCGCGTTGCCCGGCAGTGAGACTCAACCCCGCTTTTCGCAAGGCTTTCAGCACGTTGACGTAGTCCAGCTCCCAGGAGAGCGTGAAGCCGAAAAGCTCGGCGGCTTGCCAGCCCGGCTCCTGGTAATTGGTGAAGACGCGCCGCACGCATGTGTCAGGATCGGACTCGAGCAGCCACCAGACAAGCTGGTAGCCCAGGCTCGACATGCCCACCTGGTAGCTGTTCGGGAAGCACCAGGCCACCGGCAACAGCGGCTCGGTCTTCACGGGGCGGGGATAGATGTACACTTCTTTGGTGTTCATGCTTAAAGTCTTGCATGATTTAACCTGACTTGTCTTGCCGGGCGTTTCAGGCGGGCCTGGCGGGCATAGAATAAATCAGGCCAAGGAGTAGGTCATGCGTGCGATGGTTCTGGAGCGCCCGGGAGAGCTGCTTGCCCTTCGTGAGCGAGCGGTTCCCAAACCAGGACCCGGCGAGCTGCTGCTGGCGGTGCTGGCCTGCGGCGTCTGCCGCACCGATCTGCACCTGGTCGACGGCGAGTTGCCGGACCCCAGGCTGCCTGTGGTTCCCGGTCACGAAATCGTAGCCCGGGTGGTGGAGTGCGGCCAGGACGTATTGGGATTTGCCGCAGGCGAGCGTGTGGCGGTGCCCTGGTTGGCGGGCACCTGCGGCGG
>DATNRD010000624.1:0-3206 GCA_036703665.1 Candidatus Obscuribacterales bacterium | reverse complement strand
CGGGACAAGGCCCTGGCCCGACGCTTCCAGAAGATCGAGATAGGCGAGCCCAGCATAGAGGACACGATAAAAATCCTCCAGGGGCTCAAATCCTACTATGAGGAGCACCACGGGGTGAGTTACTCGGAAGAAGCGCTGGTGGCCGCAGCAGAGCTTTCCGCAAAGCACATCAACGACCGCTTCCTCCCTGACAAAGCAATCGATGTCATCGATGAGGCGGGGGCGGCTGTAAAGCTCATGCCGCCCGAGGAGCGTGACTCCAGGCAAGTAACCGTCCACGACATAGAGCTGGTCGTAGCCGGTGTAGCCAAAATTCCTACCAAGTCGGTGTCCGGCTCCGACAAGGAGCGCTTGCAGAACCTGGAAAGCGAGCTTAAATCCGTCATCTACGGTCAGGACCATGCCATTGAAACCCTGGTCAGAGCCATACGGCTGTCCAGAGCAGGGCTGGGCAATCCTAGCAAGCCAATCGGCTCTTTCCTCTTCTCGGGGCCGACAGGCGTAGGAAAAACGGAGCTGGCCAAGCAACTTGCGCGGGTCATGGGGGTCAACTTCCTGCGTTTCGACATGAGCGAGTACATGGAGAAACACACCGTATCCAGGCTGATTGGCGCGCCGCCCGGATATGTGGGTTTCGATCAGGGGGGATTGTTGACCGATGCCATCAACAAGACACCGTATGCAGTGCTTGTGCTCGACGAAATCGAGAAGGCGCATCCCGACCTGTTCAACATCCTCTTGCAGGTTATGGATCACGCTACATTAACCGACAATAACGGCAAGAAGGCGGACTTCCGCAACGTGGTCCTCATCATGACCACAAATGCCGGAGCGCGCGAGATGAGTGCCGGGGACATCGGCTTCAGGGCCTCCGGCAGTGCCGCTGACGCTGCCCACGTGGCGCAAGAGCGAAGCTCCGTCGTGAGCAAGAGCAAGGCAGCTATTGAGCGGACCTTCACACCGGAGTTTCGCAATCGTCTGGATGGCTGGGTTGTGTTCAATCCGCTCACGATGGACGAGATCCGCAAAGTGGTCGACAAATTCATGGGCGAGCTGAAAGAGCAACTCGTCGAGAAGAAGGTAACGCTGGAACTGACCGATGCCGCCAGGGACTGGTTGGCGCTCAAGGGATTCGACCGGGCATTCGGGGCTCGACCGATGGCCAGGCTGATTCAGCAGAAGGTCAAGGAACCTCTGTCGGAGGAGATCCTGTTCGGTAAACTTCAGCAGTGCGGCAAGGCCACCGTCGACGTGAAAGACGATGAGGTTGTCGTAAGGTGTGACGGCGCCACCGGCGCAGAGAAATGACCTCCGCCGGGCGGGGATTAAACCCGCCCGTACAAGTGATCGAGGAAATTGGCAGAAGCACTTTCCAGCCGGCAGGATGCCGGCGCTCCCAGGGGGGTCCAAGAGATCGACGACCTCATATGCGGCGTGCTTGCAGGATGGCGCGCTTAGAATCCATCTCTGCCGGGGCATTCGTTCTTATGCCGCCGATTTCTATGTCGACTGCCAGCCCGCGGTTGCAGATGCTTCTTCTTCCGAAGCCGAGCGCCAGCTGCTGCTCGTTCTTGCGAGCTCGCAGCTCGTGTTCATCGAGCGGGTAGCCGGCAAGAGGTTGCCCGCAGTGTTTGCCACCGGATGCGGTGCCGATGTCGTAGACATTGTTCCTGAAGATGATCACCGGAGCGGTTCCGCCCGGAACAGTCGTGTCGGCCACAGCCGTGCGTTGGGCATCGGCGGTGACTCCGGGAGGAAACAGGTCGCCGGCAAGGATCTTTCTGGAGATAGCTCCTTCATCCGTGAACTCGTAGACGATGACCTGATTGGTGCCCGGCGGAAATGGCTCGCGGATCATTTTCAGCAGGGCGTCGAGGCGCGGGCGCACATGACCGTTCCTCAGCCAGCAGTAGAGGTGCTCTGCGAACTGGTGTGCGGTGTTGGACGGCCGGTCAGGCTGCCGTTGCTTCATTTGCGCATCAGGCTCGAAGGGATAATCGCCGCCGACCACATCATAAGTAATGAGCTGATTGTCGCGAAAATTGTCGCTTCTCAGCAAGTCGCTCCAGGATTGCAGCCCCGGTACGGTACCGCCTGAGAGCCTGAGCGTCAGCGCTCCTTTCGGCGCCAGATCGGGTTGGGAATAAGGCTGGCTACAAGACACGCACAGGAGCTTGGTCCCGGTCGGATCACCGGGCGACAACCAGGCCCTTTCCTTGAGCACCACAGCACATTCGAGCCTCACTATCGAGCAAACGTGCTCGTCGTCCGCTTCCTGAAACCCCGACGGATCGACAAGGGTGGAGGATGAGCCGATTCCGGCGAAGGTAAAGAAATTCCCGTCGACCGGCACTTCGACGAAGGCTTTGTAGTTGCCTCCTTGTGCATCTCCTTCCTGAAGCATAGCCAGCTGCTGGGGTTGCGGCACCGGGATGGTGGTTGTGCCGCCGCCGGCGAGCCAGCCAGTGGACAGCTTCACGGATTCCAACCGCATGTTGTTGGGCAGGTTGGCTTCCAGGAAAGCAGTGACGTCGGCCACGGGGTCTACGACGTCGCCGTGGATGTCCGTCGCGGCACCGTCGTGGAAGCCGGTCAGTGAAGCAGCCAGCGCCGCATTGAGATTCTCGATGGTCGTTCTCAGGAATGCCCGGTCGGCTGCTGCAAGCGCCTGCAGGGTCGAATTTCTCAGCTCGCGAGCAAGAATGGAATTGTGGCGAATGGTCCCCACCAGCGTGTTGATCCCGGTTACAGGCAGCGGCTCGCCATCGGGTGCGCACGTGGCGTTGCCAACCGGCGGATGATTGCTGAGAGACACCCAGCCGAAGTGTGGGTCGTTGATCACTATCCGGGACAAGTCGTTGGCGGCTAGCAGGGATGCCGCCTCAATCGTGCTTTGAGCACGCTGCCTGTGCGCCAGGAGCAAGCAGGTCTGACCGACAAGCATTAGCGCCGGCATGAAGAACACAGAAACGGTGACGGCCATGACGAACAGAGTGTTGCCGCGTTGCCGCCGAAGGGGTGTGATCATTGTGCAATACCTCCTTGTGTGGGTGCCGCCCATTACCGGTGCGATCCGCTTGTTTGTCCCCACGGAGGCAGGCGGCGCCGGTCCAGGGCCGCCTGCCTCCGGATACTGCTAGCGGCGGTAACGACGCATGGACCCATAGTGCCAGCCTTTGCCGCGGTTGACCGGCTGGCGCGGCCGG
>DATNRD010000623.1:0-3030 GCA_036703665.1 Candidatus Obscuribacterales bacterium | reverse complement strand
GCCCATCGTAGTTTTTGACATGCGCAAGCCGGGAGTGCCCTTTTACGCGCACAAGCACGTGCTCCAGCCGCCTAGCGAGGCAGCGCTTAAGAGCGTCTTGACGGATCTGCCGCATGCCTGCGTCATTACAAAGTACAAGCGGCAGGCTTTGTTCGACAGTCTTCCCGGTTCCAGGACCGCCACCCGGGAAGGTCAATTCATGCTGGTCGAGTGGCGCGCCCCAAGCAAAAGACGAACTGGGGCAAACGGCTTATAGCGAGGCAACGCTTGCTAGCGAAGGCGGCAAGCGTGCAAGACACCGGAGCATAAGAGCATTGCGAAGTGGCGCAAGCGACGGAGCGATGCGGCACAGCCGCGGGTCGGCGCCGAGCGTCTTGTCGCGCGGAGGAGGAGCACAGCGCTGGGGAGCGCTGTGCGACGACGGAGCGCTTAAAAATAGACTAAGCGGGCTTCCGTTGACTTGCAGTCAACTGGTGTGGAAAGCTAGGGGACCATGAACATCGTCCACTCCCCAGCCAGCCCACAAACCGCAGCCGCAACAGACCTGGGGCAGCTGCTGGAGCCGGTCAAGGCCGAGCTTGAGCTTGTCGAGCAGTGGCTCGGCACCAACCTGATCGACGACAACGCCTTCATCACAGAACTGCTGCAGCAGCTCTGCCAGGCAGGCGGCAAACGCATACGCCCAGCGCTGGCGCTCCTTTCCGCTAAAGCAACGGCCAGCAATGCCGGCGAAGTCGGGCAGCTGCAAATCATCCTGGCCGTGCTCACTGAGCTCATCCACACCGCCAGCCTGGTTCACGACGACGTCATCGACAGGGCTTCCATGCGGCGGGGACAGGAAACCATCAACAGGCGCTGGAACGACAGGTTGGCTGTGCTTTTGGGCGACCTGCTCTTTGCGCAAGCATCGATCTGCCTTGCTCGCATAATGAACCCGGTGATCGTAGGTATTTACGGGCAGGTCCTCGGCGATCTATGCGCCGGTGAGATCCGTCAAATGAAGCTACAGTTCGTCTGCAATGTGGACTGGGATGCGTACATAAGGAAGACCATAGGAAAGACGGCCTCGCTCTTTGCGGCCGGCTGTCACAGCGCGCCCATCCTGAACGGCTGCCGAGATGATGTCGTGGGCGCGATGAAAGACTACGGGCTGAATCTGGGCATCTGCTTTCAGATCGTGGATGACCTTTTGGACGTGACTGCCACCAGCGCCGAGCTGGGCAAGCCTGCCGGCAGCGACCTGGCCCACGGCGTCATCAATGCCCCGGCGCTGTTTGTTCTCCAGCGAAAGGACGAGCCGGCAGGGCGACTGCGGCAGCTCATCAGCTCGCGGGCGGTCGCGGAGCCGGATGGGATCGCCGAAGCACTGGATTTGATACGGTCCAACGGCGGGATCGAGGCGACCCTGGCATATGCGCGTGGCTATGCCGACAAGAGCCGAGAAGCCCTCCGGGCGATTCCGCCATCGCGGTACCGGGAATCGCTGGCCGGCATCGTCGATTTCATGCTGATGCGAACGCGTTGAGCGCCCAGCCAGCGGGCTAGACCAAAAGGAGTATGAAATTTGTCCGTTGGTACGAGGCGCAGCACGGGCAAAACCTCGTAGAATTGGAACTGCTTTCCGGCTTGGCAACCATCGTGAACATCCGCCACCAAGAATCGAACCCACCCGCAAGGGTGCATTGTTTGCGCCCTCCAGCAAGGAGCAAACCGTATAAATGATCGCCAGTGCTCCTTCCAGGCCTCAGACTTCCCAGCCTCGACGCAGCAAGCTGGCAATCTTCGCCTCCGTGCGCATGACCGTCGCTCTGCTCACCCTTATTGCGACGACGGTCCTTTTAGGGGCCTGGTGCCCCCAGGAGTCACAGGTAGGTCAGGACAAGGTAGTCGAGCAGTTCGGTCCTGAGATGGCGCTTACGCTGCACAACCTGGGAATCACAGACATCTTTCATACCCCCTGGTTCCTCATCCTCATCGGGCTGCTTACCGTAAACATGATCGCTTGCAGCATGCAGCGCGTATTTCCGAAAGTCCGTTCCTTGAAACTGCCCATGCCGTACCTGGGTGGTGAGGCCATAGAAAAGCTTCCACTGGCAGAGAAAGTCGCCCTCGGCGTAGCACCGCCCGCAGCGCTGGACATGCTGCAGCAACGGCTGGCTGCCTGCAGGTACAAGTCCAGACGCAACGGGAATGCACTGGTAGCCGAGTTCGGAAAGTTCGGTCGCCTGGCCCCTACAATCACGCACATCGGCCTGCTGACCCTGCTGGCCGGGGTCACCATCACCTCATGGACGGGGTTCTCGGGCTTCCAGCCCATACCGGTGGGGGGCAGCCTGGATTTCGGATCTTCCGAACACAGCCGGCTCTGGATCGGCAAGCTGCCAGAGTGGCGCGTCAGGGTTGACGCCTCGCGTCGCGAAGACTACGAAAGCGGTGACCCAAAGCAGTGGTACAGCGATCTGACGGTGATAGACGGTGGCGTGCCGGTCAAGCAGCAGCAGATATCCGTGAACAATCCCCTGTCTTACAAGGGAGTGGACATCTATCAGTCGAGCTGGGATCTCGACTCGATAGTCTTGCGTTTCAACGGGCGAGAGCGGCGTTTCGAGCTGCGCCAGATGGGCAAAGTACATGCGGCATTCCTGCCGCTGGAGGCTGAGACGGTCCTTATCTTCTCCGTCCGTAATCAGCAGCAGCCGCTCAGGGTTTTTGCCAAGACGCCCCAATGGGAGGCGCCGCGGCTGCTCACCGAGATTGCAGCCGGTAAGTCTGCCAGGCTGGGCAGCGTCGAGCTGAGCTACGTAGGGGTCATCCCGGTCACCGGGCTGCAGTACAAGTGCGATCCAGGGCTTCCAATCACTTACATTGCCTTCGGTTTCATTATTACGGGGGTGCTCCTGGCGGCTGTCCCCCATCGCCAGGTCTGGGCCTACGCGGAAGAAACGGGCAACCCTTCGAATTCCGTGCCGAACGGCAACGGCAATGGCGCGACGGACGGGCGGGTGGACCTCGTCCCTGTGGCATCAAGAC
>DATNRD010000622.1:0-7318 GCA_036703665.1 Candidatus Obscuribacterales bacterium | reverse complement strand
CCTGGAGATCCTCCAGATGGCGCTCTTTACGCCGCAACTGGCCATCCTGGATGAAACCGACTCTGGTCTGGACATCGATGCCTTGAAGACGGTAGCCGAAGGCATCAATTCGATGACCGGTCCCGACCTGGCCGTTTTGCTAATCACGCACTATCAACGCATTCTCAATTACGTTAAGCCGCACTTCGTGCACGTCATGCACGAAGGACAGATCGTACTGTCCGGAGGCAGCGAGCTTGCTAACCAGCTCGAAGCCCACGGTTACGACTGGGTCACCAAAGAGCCGATCGGCGTAGGGACGTAATGGCTGGCGGAGGAGGCAACTTATGGCAGTAGAACTTACACGGCAGAATCTTCGCGATGTCGGAGTCGACTACAAGTACGGCTTCCACGATGAGGAGACCGGCTACAAGTTCAAATCGGACAAAGGTCTCACCCGCGAGATCGTCATTCAGCTGTCGCGCATGAAGAACGAGCCGGAGTGGATGCTGCAGTTCCGCCTCCGGGCCCTGGACATCTTCCTCAAGAAGCCGATGCCTACGTGGGGCAACAGCGAGCTCTTGAACGCCATCGACTTCACGAACATCCACTACTTCGTGCGCGCCACGGAAAAGCAGGGGCGCAGCTGGGATGAAGTTCCCGAAAGCATCAAGAAGACTTTCGACCGCCTGGGGATTCCGGAAGCCGAGCGCAAGTTCCTGGCCGGCGTCACGGCACAGTACGAGTCGGAAGTTGTTTATCACTCCATCAGGGAAGACCTCGAAAAACAAGGCGTGGTCTTCCTGGACATGGACTCCGGACTGCGCGAGCACGAGGAGACTGTCCGCAACCATTTTGCCACCGTCATTCCGCCGGCTGACAACAAGTTTGCCGCGCTCAACTCGGCGGTCTGGTCCGGCGGCAGTTTCGTCTGGGTGCCACCCGGCGTCAAGGTGGAGATCCCGCTCCAGGCTTACTTCCGCATCAACGCGGAGAACATGGGACAGTTCGAGCGGACGCTCATCATCGCCGAGCCGGGCAGCTTCGTGCATTACATCGAAGGTTGCACGGCACCGGTCTATTCCACCGACTCGCTGCACTCGGCGGTCGTGGAGCTTATCGCCAAGCCGGGCGCACACATCCGCTACACGACCATTCAAAACTGGTCGAAGAACGTATACAACCTGGTGACCAAGCGGGCGATTGCTTACGAGGACGCCAAGGTCGAGTGGGTGGACGGCAATCTGGGCTCCAAGCTGACCATGAAGTATCCGTCCATCTACCTGGTCGGTCCGAGGGCGCACGGCGAAGTGCTGTCGATCGCCTTTGCCGGCGAAGATCAGCACCAGGATGCCGGCGCCAAGATGATCCACGCGGCTCCTGACACTACGTCGATCATCACCTCCAAGTCCATCTCCAAAGACGGCGGGCGCACATCCTATCGCGGGCTCGTCAAGGTCCACCCTGGAGCCACCAACGTCAAGTGCTCGGTGCGCTGCGACGCGCTGTTGCTCGACGAGAAATCGCGGTCGGACACCTACCCGACTATGGAAATCGACGAGAAGAATGTCACCGTCGAGCACGAAGCCACCGTGTCAAAGGTGGGCGAGGAACAGCTCTTCTATCTCATGAGTCGCGGTCTGACCGCTTCGGAAGCGACCACGATGATAGTCAACGGCTTCTTCGAGCAGTTCACGAAAGAGCTGCCACTGGAATATGCCGTTGAGTTGAACCGCCTCATCCAGCTGGAGATGGAAGGATCGGTTGGCTAACGAGGGTTGCACGACGGGCGCCCTGAGCGCCCCAACACAGCTCGGCAGATGCAGGGCTATCAGCTTACACTGCCAGGCGAGCTAGGAAGACTGAGAGCGATCATGATACAGACAAAGACAGCAAACGCGATTGCCAGAGCAACGGTGGAGCAGCTGGCCGAACACAACCATGAGCCCGGCTGGCTGAAGGAGTCCAGGCTGGCAAGCTGGGAGCGCTACCTGAACACACCGATGCCGTTACCCAGAGAAGAATGGCGCCGCACCGAGATCGCTGCTCTCGATCCGTCCGCCCTTGTCACCCTGGAGCCCGGTCCGCTGACAGGAACGCTTGCAGGCAGCCCCGCATGGTTCCAGGGAGTAACTTCGCAGATCACCGGAGGGTCCGGGTTCTTGCTGCAGCTTGCCGGCGCTCCCGGATACAGGAGGTTGTCCGCCGAGCTGGAGAAAAAAGGCGTAATTTTCACAGATATCGCCTCGGCTATCGATAAGCACGCGGACAAGATCGAGCCCTACCTGGCGGGAGGAGCAGCCGGTGCCGACGACAAGTTCGGTCTTATGAACCAGGCGCTCTTTAATTGCGGAATCTTCCTCTACGTTCCGCAAGGTGTCGAGGTTGAATTGCCTTTCGTAAGCGGCATCGGACTGAGCGATCGTAATGATATCGCCGGCGGTGCCCTGCTTCCGCGCCTTGTCGTAGTTGCGGAAAGCCAGGCCAGAGTCAGCTTTGTACACCTGGCAGGGTCCCCGATGCCGTCCGCCGGGCCGGCCGGCATTGAGAAGACCGCGGGCTTAACGCTGGTATCGCCGGTAACGGATATATTCGTCGGTCCCGGCGCCGCAGTCTCGTACCTGGAAGTGCAGCAGCACGGTCCCCATATTTTTTCGATTAGCCGTACGCGCACCAGGGTCGGTCGAGACGGGCACTTCACGTCCTTGACCGTGGCGACAGGCGGGCGGCAGTACAAGACAGACATCGAGACTCTGCTTGAGGAGCAGGGCGCAGCCAGCAGCGTCCTGGGCATCGTGTTCGGAGCCGGGCAGGAGAAGTTCAGCTTCAACACGCTGCAGGAGCACAACGCCCGCGACACGAGATCCAACATCAATTTCCGTGTTGCTCTCAAGGACAAGGCCACGTCCGTGTATCAGGGCAATATCAAGGTGGACAAGGTTGCGCAGAAGACCGATGCCTACCAGCAGAACAAGAACCTCCTGCTGGGCAGCGAGGCGCGCGCCGATTCCATTCCCCGGCTGGAGATTCTGGCGGACGACGTGAAATGCTCTCACGGAGCCACGGTCGGACCGGTGGACAAGGATCAAATTTTCTATCTTATGAGCCGGGGGTTGACGCATGCGCAAGCCGAAGAGCTCATCGTTCTAGGCTTCTTCAGGCAAGTTCTCGAGCAATTTGGCCGGCCGTATGCCAGCGAATGGCTGACCGGGATCATCTCGAAAAAGGTCTACGGGTACTAGGAGGTAATCACTATGACTGAATTCGTCAAGGTTGCCCGGGTTTCCGATGTTCCTGCCGGCGGCGCCAAGCTCGTAGAAGCAAACGGGCAGAAGATCGCGCTCTTCAATGTGGACGGTCAGCTCCATGCCATCGGCGATTCCTGCACCCACAAGGGCGGGCCGTTGAGCGACGGATTCATCGAAGGAACTCAGGTCCAGTGTCCGTGGCACGGCGCCAAATTCGATATTAAGTCCGGGCAGAACTTGACACCGCCGGCAGCATCGCCGGTTCCCTCCTATCCGGTCGAGGTCCGTGACGGCGACGTCTATGTGCAGCTGCCGTCCTGATGTTCAGGGAGTAAATGACTGTGACTGTCAGTGAATTCGTGAAAGTGGCCAAGGTCTCCGACGTCCCCACCGGACAGGTGAAAGTGTTCGACGCGGGCGGCAAGCGCGTTTGTCTCTGCAACGTCGACGGGCAATTTTACGCTGTCGCCGACCTGTGCACGCATGACGACGGGCCGCTGGGTGAAGGGGAGCTGATGGGCGATCAGATCGAATGTCCGAGACACGGTGCTCGCTTCGATGTGAAAACTGGCAAGGTGCTTTGCCTGCCTGCTGTGGTTCCTATCCCGACTTATCCCGTCGAGGTTCGTGGCGAGGATGTGTGGGTCGGCGTTCCGGCTTAAGAAGAGGGATTACAACATTGAGCACGCAGCTGTTGATCAAAAGCTTTTCAACGACCATGCACGACATCAACAAAATCAGAAAGGATTTCCCGATACTGGGCCGCAAAGTGAACGGCAGGCCCGTCGTGTATCTGGACAATGCCGCCACCTCGCAGAAGCCAGAGTGCGTGATCAAAGCGTTGAAGGATTACTACGAGCAATACAACGCAAACATCCACAGGGGAATCCACACGTTGTCCGAGGAAGCGACTGAAGCCTACGAGTCGGTCCGCGAAAAGGTACGGCAGTTCATAGGTGCCCCAGAATCGCGCACGATAATCTTCACGCGCAACACGACCGAAGCCATCAATCTGGTTGCGCAAAGCTGGGGCAGGGCCAACATCTCGGCGGGCGACGAGATCGTGCTCAGTGCCATGGAGCACCATTCCAACCTCGTCCCCTGGCAGTTGCTTGCAGCCGAGCGCGGTGCAGAGCTCAAGTTTATCGAGCTGACCGCTGACGGGCAAATTGATCTGGAATCCGCCAGGGGCGTCATTACACCACGCACCAAGCTCGTTGCCATTACGCAGATGTCAAACGTTCTCGGGACCATCACGCCTGTCCGAGAGATTGTCGAGATTGCTCAGGCAGTCGGAGCCAAGGTGCTGGTCGACGGCGCTCAGGGCGTTCCGCATCTGCCCACCGACGTTAAAGAGCTGGGTTGCGACTTTCTCGTTTTCTCGTTCCACAAGATGCTAGGCCCCACCGGCGTCGGCATCCTCTGGGCGCGCCCGGAGATTCTCGAGGCGATGCCGCCCTTTCTTTCCGGTGGCGACATGATTAGCGCCGTCTGGCGCGACCGGGCGCGCTGGAATGAGCTGCCCTGGAAATTCGAGGCGGGAACTCCTAACATCGGCGATGTCATCGCCTGCGGCATGGCGATCGACTACTTGCAGGGCATCGGCATGGAAAACGTGCGGGCGCACGAGATCGAGCTGACCGACTATGCTTTGAAGGGGTTGCAGTCCCTGGCGGATGACGTGATCATCTACGGGCCGCTCGATGCCCGCAAGCGCGGCGGTGTGATTTCCTTCAATTTCAAGGACGTTCACCCGCACGACGTCGGGCAGATTCTCAATGAGGCCGGCATTGCCATTCGCGCCGGCCATCACTGCTGCCAGCCGCTCATGCGCGATTTGAACGTGGCGGGAACGGCCCGGGCAAGTTTCTACGTCTACAATACCAAAGAGGAAGTAGACGCCCTTCTGGAGGCACTTAAGGAAGCAGACAAGGTCATGGGTCATGTCGCTTGCAGATGAGCTTTATCGAGAGACAATTCTCGACCACTATCACCACCCGCGCAATCAAGGAATAATTTCCGACGCCACCGTGAAAACCGAGGGCGTCAACCCCTTGTGCGGCGACGAGGTAACCTTATACATGCTCGTCGACGACGGTAAGATTGCCGACGTCAAGCTCGAGGCTAAGGGATGCTCAATCAACATGGCCTCCGGATCGATGATGACCGAGGTGATTAGGGGACACCCCATCGGCGAAGCCCTGGAAGTAATCGAGCTGATAAAGGGCATGTTGACCGGCAAGGCTGGCGATGTCGAGCTCCCGGAGGAGTTGGAGGATCTCGAGAGCCTGAAGGGTGTAAAGAAATATCCGGTGCGCATAAAGTGCGCCTTGCTGCCGTGGAATACCTTGCTTGAGGCCATCGACGCGATCAATAAGGGCTGAAGTTTTTAGCCCGCTGCCGAAAGAGATTGGAGGCGAGGCATGACGACTCTTCAAGAAGACGTAGTCAAAGAACACCTGAAAACCATCGTTGACCCGGAGCTGGGGATCAACATCATCGATCTGGGCCTGGTTTACGGCGTGGACGTCGGCGAGGACGGCCAGGTGACCGTGCGCATGACGCTGACCAGCCCTGCCTGCCCGCTAGGAGGCGTGATCCAGGCTCAAGTCCATCAAGCGCTCAGCAAGCTGCCCTGGGTAAAGGAACCGAAAGTGCAGCTAGTCTGGAGCCCGCGCTGGGACCCGCAGACCATGATGACCGAAGAAGCCAAAATGGAGCTGGGCATCATTTAGGGTGGCTTGACCTTGCCTGTCATTTTTTCCCAGCCGTGAGCCTGGCTGAAAGACTCAAGCGGCTGAACAGCTCGCACTACAACTCCGTAACAAGTCGATGATTGACCGGACCACTCCTAACAAGTACGCTGTTACACCGTTTATGTGATGCGCTTGTTTGGTGATACATCTGCGAACGTGGCACCTTCAAATCTGTACCCGACCTTATCCAAGCCATAGACGATTACATTAAGAGCCACAATAAGCAACCGAAGGCATTCGTCTGGACAGCCTCAGCCGTGTTACGCGGCAAATTGTTTTGCCGCGTAACAGCTACCATCGTGCGCTGGCAAATTTCCCTGATCTCCCGCGAGCAACAACCTCGCTGACGGCACCTATTGCAGTCACTGGATCGCAGGGTCCCGACGCCATCGCATTTGGCTCTGCATCATCAATTCCCACCTGCAACTGCCAAGAACAAGAAAAATGTGTCGAGACTCTTCACCACTTGCTGGGGGTGCTGTATGCGCAAAACAAGTTTTGTTCCGCCATTGCCGTCTATAAGGCGCTCCTTGCCGACATCCAGAAACATGCTACCGGCCCGAATGATCCCGCGCTGGTTGCGGCAAAGGCCAACTACAAGAAACTGATTAAACGGGTGGAGACGAACAAACGCTGGCCGAGGCTTGCGCCGTTGTTCAAGCAATACAAGTTTGTCGGGATGGACCGCACCCGAGTCCATGAGATACTGGGAACGCCGGATGCCGCTGCGCAGAAGGACTCGTCTGGCTGGGTAGGAACATGGCAGATCCATCGCCATCGAACACTGCCCGCGAAAGCGAGGGCGTGTACTCCCTGTTGGATATTGATTACGTGAATGACCGTGTCGTTAGATACCGGTTGCGGACACGCGATCAAGTAGGCAAATGGGTAAACGACAACAGTCAGCCACGCTTGCCGGAGTAAGGGTCCGAAGCGTTATCGCCATCCTCCAGCCTTTTAGATACGGCCGAGTCTTGTACCCGTAAGTCGCCACTGCATGTCCTGACGCACTGCAGGCCATTGCCCCGCTGATTTCTTCCGTCAGCTGCCGGGACTTCTGTCACCAGCAGGCTGCTCTCGAGCTTCTGCCCAGGCTTAAGGCTATGCTGGATAGGTTAAGCGAGCCGCTGGCGAAGGTGCTGGTGCTGCACGTCCAGGGGCTGAGCTTCAAGGAGATAGCCGAGCTCACGGGGGCCAACATTGGGACGGTGCGATCGCGCCTGCACTATGCGCGCAAGCGAGCCAGGCAGCTTATGAAGAAGCTGCCGTAAAGGCACGGCAGGAGGAGATGCCGGTAGGCTTTTGCCTGCCGGCGCCTTCCCTTGCCAGCGTCCA
>DATNRD010000621.1:0-5125 GCA_036703665.1 Candidatus Obscuribacterales bacterium | reverse complement strand
GAACACCATCAACACCATGGTGGACCAGCTCAGTTCGTTTGCTTCGGAAGTGACGCGCGTGGCGCGCGAGGTGGGCACGGAAGGGAAGCTGGGCGGGCAAGCCGACGTAAGAGGCGTGTCGGGGACCTGGAAGGATCTAACCGATAGCGTGAACTACATGGCCGGCAACCTCACCTCCCAGGTGAGAAACATAGCCGAAGTCACAACTGCTGTAGCTAATGGCGATCTATCCAAGAAGATCACAGTCGACGTCAAAGGCGAGATTCTCGAGCTGAAGAACACCATCAACACGATGGTGGACCAGCTCAGTTCGTTTGCAGCCGAGGTCACACGCGTGGCGCGCGAGGTGGGCACCGAAGGCAAGCTGGGCGGGCAGGCGGATGTAAAAGGCGTGTCCGGTACCTGGAAGGACCTGACCGACAGTGTGAACTACATGGCCAGCAACCTCACCGCTCAGGTGAGGAACATAGCCGACGTCACGACCGCCGTCGCCAACGGCGATCTGTCCAAGCAGATTACCGTGGATGTAAAAGGCGAGATTCTCGAGCTGAAGAACACCATCAACACCATGGTGGACCAGCTCAGTTCGTTTGCTTCGGAAGTGACGCGCGTGGCGCGCGAGGTGGGCACGGAAGGGAAACTGGGCGGGCAGGCTTACGTGAAGGGCGTCTCCGGCACCTGGAAGGATCTTACCGACAACGTGAACTTCATGGCCAGCAACCTCACCTCGCAGGTGCGAAACATAGCCGAAGTCACAACCGCTGTCGCCAACGGGGATCTGTCCAAAAAGATTACCGTCGACGTCAAAGGCGAGATCCTGGAGCTGAAGAACACCATCAACACCATGGTGGATCAGCTCAACTCCTTCGCCTCGGAAGTGACACGCGTGGCGCGCGAGGTGGGAACGGAAGGAAAGCTGGGCGGGCAGGCCGTAGTGCGCGGAGTAGGCGGCGTCTGGAAAGACCTGACCGACAACGTCAACTCCATGGCCGGCAACCTGACGGAGCAGGTGCGCGGCATAGCCGGGGTTGTCACAGCTGTAGCCAACGGCGACCTGAAGCGCAAACTAGTCTTGATGGCCAAAGGAGAGATTGCCGCCCTGTCCGACACGATCAACGAGATGATCGACACTCTGGCGACGTTCGCCGATCAGGTCACCACCGTGGCGCGCGAGGTGGGAGTTGAGGGCAAGCTGGGCGGGCAGGCGAAGGTGCCCGGCGCGGCCGGTACCTGGCGAGATCTGACGGACAACGTCAACCAGCTGGCAGCAAATCTCACCACCCAGGTGCGGTCTATTGCCGATGTCGCAACAGCCGTGACCAAAGGAGACCTCACCCGATCCATCGATGTGGAGGCGCAGGGTGAAGTGGCTGTCCTCAAGGACACGATCAACGAGATGATCCGCAACCTGAAGGACACCACTCAGAAGAACCAGGAGCAGGACTGGCTCAAGACAAACCTGGCAAAGTTCACGCGCATGCTGCAGGGGCAAAGAGACCTGCTGGCCGTGGCCAATCTCATCCTTTCCGAGCTGGCACCGCTGGTCACCGCGCAGCACGGCGTGTTCTACATGAACGAGTCGGAAAACGGGGAGACGGTCTTCAAGCTCCTGGGCAGCTTCGCATACAGAGAGCGCAAGCATCTCTCCAACCGCTTCAGGCTCAGAGAAGGGCTGGTCGGTCAGTGCGCGCTGGAGAAGCAGAGAATCTTGCTTACCGAAGTGCCGCCCGACTACATCAAGATCAGCTCCGGCTTGGGCGAGGCTACGCCGCGCAACATCGTTGTCCTGCCCGTCATCTTCGAGGGGCAGGTCATGGCGGTGATCGAGCTTGCCTCCTTCCATCCCTTCAGCGAAATTCACCTGGCCTTCCTCGATCAGCTCACGGAAAGCATTGGTATCGTGCTCAATACCATCGAGGCCAACAGCAGAACCGAAAACCTGCTCATGCAATCGCAGAAGCTGGCTCAGGAGCTGCAAAGCCAGCAGCAAGAGCTCACCGAGACCAACAAGCGCCTGGAGGAGCAGGCCGCCTCGCTCAAGGAATCCGAGGGGCTGCTTCAGCAGCAGCAGGAGGAGCTGCAGCAAACCAACGAAGAGCTGCAGGAAAAGGCGCGGCTGCTGGAGATGCAGAACGCCGAGGTGGAGCGCAAGAACCGCGAGATCGAGCAGGCAAGGCTGTCGCTGGAGGAGAAAGCCCGCCAGCTGGCGCTGACCTCCAAGTACAAGTCGGAATTTCTAGCCAACATGTCTCACGAGCTGCGCACACCGCTCAACAGCCTGCTCATACTTTCCCGCATGCTGGCTGACAATCCCGAAGGCAATCTCACGGATAAGCAAGTAGAGTTCGCCAAAACAATTCATGCGTCGGGGGCCGACCTCTTGTCACTTATAAACGACATCCTCGACCTGTCCAAGATCGAATCCGGCACCATCACCGTGGAGCCCGCCGAGGTCAACTTCAGCGAGCTGCGAGATGATATCCGGCGGCACTTTTATCAGTTGGCTGCTGACAAGGGTCTTGCCTTCGAGACCGAACTCGACGCCGAACTGCCTTCCAGCATCTTCACGGATCGCAAACGCCTGCACCAGATTCTCAAGAATCTGGTGTCCAACGCCATCAAGTTCACCGATAGAGGCAAAGTCACGGTGCGAGCGTTCCCGGCCCATTCGGGCTGGAGCCAGGACAACGAGGTGCTCAGCCGCGCCGATCGGGTAATTGCCTTTTCGGTTACCGACACGGGCATTGGCATCGCAGCGGAGAAGCAGAAGATCATCTTCGAGGCCTTCCACCAGGCGGATGGCTCCACCAGCCGGAAGTACGGAGGCACGGGCCTGGGCCTGGCAATAAGCCGGGAGCTGGCCTCGCTTTTAGGAGGAGAAATCCGTGTCGAGAGCGAACCTGGGCACGGAAGTGTCTTCACGCTCTACCTGCCCCAGACTTATCTGCCCTACATGACCGGGTCCTACACCCGGAAATTGCTTGAAAGTGTCGATGCCGCCCTCGACCTGGGCAGGCTGGAGCAACAGGAGTGGCGGCAGGTGGAGCCGCCGGCCGCCGAGCTTCCCGTGGAGGACGACCGCGATACGATCCAGCCCGGCGACCGCGTCTTGCTGGTAGTCGAGGATGACATTCGTTTTGCTCGCCTGGTGCTAGACCTTGGCCGCGAGAACGGATTCAAGGGGCTGATCGCGACGCGCGGCGAGACGGCCATTGCCCTGGCCAAGAAGTACAAGCCGGATGCCATCACCCTGGATCTCAAGCTCCCTGACACGGACGGATGGACGGTGCTCGATCGTCTCAAGCACGACCGTGACACCCGTCATATCCCAGTGCATGTCATATCGGTCGAGGATCAAAAGTGGCGTGGACTGCGCCAGGGGGCAATCGGCTATCTGGAGAAGCCTGTTACCAGGGAGGCGCTGGCCCAAGCCCTGGCAAAATTCAAGGGCATTCTCGAGCGGCCGCGCAAGAGCATCCTTATCGTGGAGGACGATGAAGCCCAGCAGAAGGCCATTATTGAACTCATAGGCGACAACGATGTGGACGCGGTGGCCGTAGGCACCGGGCAGGAAGCTATCGCCAGGCTTCAGGATGAGCGCTTCGATTGCGTCATCCTGGACCTGGGCTTGCCCGACATGAGCGGCGCCGACCTGATCAAGGAGATTCAGTCGAAGCTCCGCCTTTCGGAGTTGCCCATCATCGTCTATACGGGCAAGGAGCTGAGCCAGCAGGAGGAGACGGACCTCAAACGGGTGACTGATGCCCTGATTGTCAAAGACGTACGGTCTCCGGAGAGGCTGCTCGATGAGACAGCGCTTTTTCTCCACCGGGTGGAGGCTGCCCTGCCGGATCCGCAACGGCGGATGATCGAGCAGGCTCGCCGGATGGACCCGGTGTTGCAAGGCAAGAAGGTCCTCATCGTCGATGACGACGTGCGCAACATATTCGCGCTTACCAGCGTCCTTGAACGTTATGGCATGCACGTCCTGTATGCCGAGAACGGCAGGGAAGGCCTCGAGGTGTTGCGCGCCAATCCTGATGTCGATGTGGTGCTCATGGACGTCATGCTCCCGGAGGTAGACGGGTACGAGGCAACACGGGAAATTCGCCGGGACGAGCGTTTCAAAACGTTGCCCGTGATTGCCTTGACGGCCAAGGCCATGAAAGGCGACCGGGAGAAGTGCCTGGAGGCTGGTGCTTCCGACTACATCGCCAAGCCGGTGGACAACGAGCAACTGGTCTCGCTCCTGCGGGTGTGGCTCTACAAGTAGGCAGGTGATTGGCAGTGGATGACCGACAGGACAGCGACCCACTAGAGGATCTGGAGATTTCCCTGTTGCTGGAAGGCGTCCACCAGCGATATGGTTATGACTTCCGCCAGTATGCCTATCCGTCTCTCCGGCGACGCATAAGAAACATTCTGCGTGCCGAGCAGCTGTCCAGCATCTCCTGCCTCCAGGACAGGGTCCTGCGGGATACGGCGGCGCTTGATCGTCTGGTGCTCGGCATCACGGTCGCCGTTACTGCCATGTTTCGCGATCCTGACTTCTACCGGCAGCTCAGGGAAAAGGTCGTGCCGATGCTCAGGACCTATCCCTTCGTCAGGATCTGGCACGCCGGCTGCGCCACCGGTGAGGAAGCCTACTCGATGGCCATCTTGCTCGAGGAAGAAGGGCTTTACGAGCGGTGCCGCATCTATGCTACCGACATGAACCAGCTTGCCATCAAGCGCGCCCGCGATGGCATCTTTTCGCTGGGGCTCATGAAGGAGTACACCGAGAACTACCTGAGAGCCGGCGGCAAAGCCTGTTTCTCCGATTACTATTCGGCCGACAGCCAGGACGTAATCCTGCGCAAGTCGCTCAGGCGAAACATGGTGTTCGCGCAGCACAACCTGGTCAACGACCGGTCGTTCAACGAGTTCAATTTCATCCTCTGCCGCAACGTCATGATTTATTTCCAGAAACCGCTGCAGGAGAGGGTCTTCCGCCTCCTGCACGATAGCTTGCGCCGTTTCGGTGTCATAGCTCTGGGCAGCAAGGAGTCGGTCAATCTCAGCCCGTATGAATCGTGTTATGAGAAGCTCGAGGGCTGCCGGACGCTTTACAAGAAAGTGGGTCCCC
>DATNRD010000620.1:0-12695 GCA_036703665.1 Candidatus Obscuribacterales bacterium | reverse complement strand
CCGCCCCGACGGCACCAAAGCCACCGATCAGCGCCCAGCCAGCGATCGCGCCGCTGGTGAACGGGCCGGCGACAGGCCAGCGGAGCCAGGCGACCGCAAACCGCCCGAGCAGCCACAAACCAGGGACCTGCCGGACGGGCGCAAGGTCACAGACTACCCGGACGGCTTCAAGGTTGTCGACTACCCGGACGGCTCGCAGGTCGAGGTCAACGAAAAAGGACAGGTCACCTACGTCCGCAACAAGGAAGGCTATTCGCGCGAATTCCACTACGGGCCGGACGGCAAAATCGACTCGGTCAAAGGCATGGACGGACAAACCTGGGTGAAGGTCGGGCCGAACCAGTGGCGCAGCGACGGCGGACAGACCTGGCGCGGCGAGGTCACCGGCGTAGACGAACACGGCAACGCGCACTACAAGCCGGAGCGCGGGCGCCCGTTCGTCCTTACTCGGGAAGGGCGCGTCATGCCGGAAGGCGCTGCCGACGGCGACGCTCACTCCCGCCGCCGCGCCGGTGGACAGCGTCCGCGCGACGGTGGTGAACCACCGCCGCAACGGGGAGACCAGCCGCCGCAGCAGGGCGACAGGCCACAGGAAACGCCCGAGCAGCGCAAGCAACGCGAGGCTCAGGAGCGCGCTGCCGAAGAGCGCAGAAAGGGCCCGCAGGTGAAGCCCGAAACCTTCTATCCGAAAAAGGGTGTGTACAATCCGGTTGCGCCTCCCGGAGTCGGCGACTCGCAGCCCGGCAAGGCACATGAAGGCGAGTTCGACACCGGCGAAGGGAACACCGGCATCGACTGGCGCAAGTCGGAAACGAAGGACAACGGTGATGGCACCGTCACCCACACGTACGAAGGCGAGCTCGAGGACAGCGGCCTGCTGCCGTGGAACTGGGGCGACACCAACTACAAGGGCAGCGAGAAGTGGACCAAGGACGGCCGCCTGCTGGAGCGCCATGCAGAGTACGACGGCGGCGTGGACATGAAGTTCAAGACGCCCGAAGGCGAAAAGGAGATCGCCAACGTCACCAAGGTCGATACGGTCTACAACCCGCAAACCGGCAACTACGACACCGTCATCACCGCCGAGGACGGCACCAAGTACCGGGCTGAGACTGCAGCCGACGGCAGCGTCAAATCCTTCAAGGAGGTGACGGGGCAGACGCAGACCGACACAGCCGGCGACAAGTCGGCCAACGTCGGCAGCTTCAGCCCGTCCGACGGGCAGTACAACCCGGTTCGCCCACAGGGACTAGGCGAGCTCAATCCCGGACAAGCTTCCAGCGGCGAGAAAAACGGTATCGACTGGCGCGAGAGCCGGGCAGAAAACAACCCGGACGGCTCCACTACCTATCGTTACAGCGGCGAGCTGGAAGATAGCGGCCTTATGCCGTGGAACTGGGGCGACACCAATTTCGAAGCCTCGGAGACGGTCGACAAGGACGGCAATCTCGTGGAGAGCCACGTTTCCTACGACTCGGCCGTAGACCAGCAGTACGTAGGTCCCAACGGCGAAAAGGTGGCAATCGAGGACGTCAAGAAAGTCGACACGACACGCGACAAGGACGGCAACTACGTGACCAAGGTCACCGATGACGACGGTAAGGTACACACCTTCGTCACCAACTCCAAAGGCAAGGTAGTCAGCTACCAGAAGCCAAGCTAAGGAGGCAAGAACAAGACGTCATAGTCCGAAGCGGGCCACCAATTAAAGCAGCGGCTGGCCCGCTGCCTGTGCGGGAGAGGGGAAAATGGGCCGAGACAGAACACCAGAGGTCGAAAAACCGAAAGGCGACACCACCGATGCTACCACTCGCTTTGCCGACGAGGTCGGTGACGAGCGGATGAAACTGGCTGCTGCCGACCGAAGCACCCAGGAGAAGGACCTGAAGCCGGGAGTCGTGAAAAACAAGGACGGCTCCGAGGTGGAGTATGCCAAGGCCGCAGACGGCAAAGTCCATCCCGTGCGCATCAAGTACAGCAACGGCGATTCCACCCAGTACGAGTTCGACAAGGACGGCAACGTCAGCCAGCTGACCAACCGCCGCGCAGACGGGACAGTCAAGGAACGATGGATATCTACAGACGGGGGCAAGTCCTACAAGGAAGAACGCACAGGAGAGGTGAAGGAGCACTCGCTCAAGGTCAACAACGATGGAACCATGCGCATCACCGATCGCCTCGGCAACACCGCCGACACGGCAACAGACGGCTCGATGCTGCTCAATTTCAAGGACGCGGAGGGCCGGCCGCACAAGGTACGGGCTAATCCCGACGGCTCCTCAGTCGAGTACGGCAAGTTCAGCGACGGCAAGGAACGACCGATTATCGTGCGCCTTCCTGACGGCAGCTACGTCGAGTACGGGTACCTGAGGAACGGCAATGTGGCCGATGCCACCACGCGTACGGCCTGGGGAGCGATAGTCAACCGTTATGAAAGCAGGGACGGCCAGCGCTGGGTCGAGACATCAAGCCCGCCGCGCGGTCCCGAGTTCAACGGCAAGCTGGAGATAAGGCCTGACGGCACGCACTATTTCACGGACGCCAGAACCGGCGGCACCTGGGTGCGCAAGCCTAACGGTCAGATAACCATTACCGACGGCAGCGGCAAGGTCGTCTCGCAAACGCCGCCACTGCAGCCGCCGCGCCGATAGTCCAGCCAGGGTCGCTGCCGACACGGCGCCTGACTGGATCTCGTTCACCGTCGATCGAACTCGGGTTCGATGATGGCAGCCACCATCGCGCTCTTCAAGCCCATTCGCCGGAGCTCGTCGAACGACCTCGTATCGACAATGTCATAACGTGCGCCGGCAAGGACCAGATCATCGTCCAGGGCGCAGCCCTGCCAGCAGCTCTAGCCGACAGAGCGCTTATATCCAACAAGCCGGGACAGGCACGTCACCGGCTGGCGGTCGGGGTGCTGTTTGAGGCGCTGTCTTCTTCGTCTTCGTCGAGCTTATCTTTCAGCCAGGCCATCATGCCGTGGAACCCTCCCTTGGACATGTGCCGCTGGAAACGCGCGGAGAGCCGCCCGACGAGATCCTTTTCGCCGACAGTAAGATTGACGACCTTCAGCTCGGCACCGGAAGGGCGCATTCGCCACACTACCCTATCGGTTTTCTTACCGACCTTAAGCTGCGTGCGCACCAGCACATCGCCGTTGCTGGCCGTCTCCGAACCGTAATTCAGATGGCCTCTGCGGAAGAGCTTGTGCCACCGCGGGTAGTATCGTCTCTCGACCAGCTTCCTGAATGTCGTCACGAACTCCCGCTTCTGTGAGGCGGTGAGCTTCTCCCAGTGATTGCCGCCGAGCGCCGCCGCAGCCATGCCGGAGTAGTCGATGTGCTGAGCAGCCTTGCTGGACAGCCCCGCATCGACTTCATCGCCGTTCCACTGTGTGAAAAGCCTCACCAGCTCCTGGATGGCCTCTTTCCCGCTCTGTGCCTCTCCAGCAGCCGGCACAAGGAAAAACACCAGCGCTGCTAGCCAAGCTATTGAGTAAACTTTCGCGGGCATCAGCAGGTGGAATCCTCCCGGTTCTTACAAAGTAGCTCTGCGTTTGCTGAGCAGGATGCTGGCCACGGCTAGACCCATAAGCCCCCAGCCGGCCAGCACGAGCGCATCTCTTACGTATTCGGCCGGTGTTCCCAGCATAACTCCTTTGAATGCGTCCGCGCTATAGTACATGGGCAATCCCCTTGCCATGACCTGCTCCCACGTGGGCATAGCCTCCACCGGGATCACTACTCCGGAGATGAACATCAGGCCTACCCCCAGGATCGACACCGTCATCGTGTAGATGCGGATGGTTCGCAGCAAGCACGCGAAACCGAGTCCGATACAGGTGAAGCAGAACATAGACAATATGGTAAAGACGACCAGCCCCACGAAGTTGTTCCCCAGAGTGAAGCCGACGGTCGGGGCCGTCACGCCCATGGCCAGCCAGAGTACGACAGAGGCCTCCAGAGTGACCGTTGCGGTCTTGGCGATAATGGCAGCCCTCAGCCCGTGCGGGGCGAGTATTATCTGCCGGTAGGTCTTCTCCATCCATTCATAAATCCACGAGAAGCCGAGATTCATCGAGGCCAGCACGTAACACAGATACGCGGCCAGCCCTGGCGTCACGTAGTCCCTCAGGTCGAAGGCCACCGGAAACAGGGAAGCCGAGTGCAAGGGCAGGCTGAGCTCCTTGGCTTTCTGCGTCAGTACGCTAAGGATTCCCATCGACACCTGCATGTCGACCAGCGGATTGTGACCTTCCGTGAGAATCTGCACCTCGTCTTCCAGAGGGTCCTGTGAGACGTTGGCCAGGACGATGATCCGTCCGGTAGAAAGGTCCTTTTTCGCCTGCTCCAGGTCATCGTAGCGCCTGACGCGGAAGCGCTTCGCCTCCTCCAGGTGCTTGCTCAACTCGCTGATGCCTGCTGGATCGTAGAGCCCGAAAGGAATGTCGGTGGCACCGGCTATGGTATTGCCCACCACCCAGATAATGAGAACGGCAAGCACAGTGCTGGCGATGAAATACAGCGGGCGCCTTGTCCACTGCAGGATGTCTTTGTTGATGATTGCCAGAATTTGTGCCATGTTCGGTGTTAGTGTCCCGCCTGTGAAGTCCGTTGAATTGGCGAGGGGCGAACGCTGGCCGCCAGCGTGGCAGGCGGCCAATAACGAAATGGCACTGGTTGACGGTCCATTCAAATTCCCTCCATCTCGATGTCGTCCGAACCTTCAGTGGCCACCTGCAAGTCGACCTGCTGCTGCCCCAGCGCTACTGCCAGGTAGATCTCCTCCAGGCTGGGCTCGCTGGTGGCACACTTGGAAAAGGGTATCTTCTCCCCCTCCAGCCATTCCACGACCCCGTCGAGGCACTGAACGAGCCGGACGTTCTTGGGCTGGGCAAAGTAGAGCGTGTTCCTTACAGCATCGTAGTGAGCCTCGGTCGGGAACTGTTGTTTCAGCTTGTCTATCTTGGCGCTCAGCTCGCCATTATCAAGGCGGCGGCTGAGGGTGACTGCAATGGTGCGAATTCCTTCGATCTTGCTGCGCAGCTCCTCGATCGTGCCCTCGAGGACGAGCCTGCCCTGCCGAATGATGCCGATCCGCTCGGCCAGCAGCTCGGCCTCCTCCAGGTAGTGGGTGGTGAGAAGCACCGTCACGCCATGCCCGCGCAGTTCCCGCAGGCTGGCCCAGATCTGCCGGCGCGAGGCGGGATCCAGACCGACGGTGGGTTCGTCCATAAACAGGACCTTGGGCTCCGGCAGCATCGCCGTAGCTATGGAGAGCTTCCGCTGCATGCCCATCGACAGCTCGCCCGCCAGATCGTTTGCCCGGTCGGCAAGCCCGGCTTCGACTAGCAGTTTTTCGATGCGTGGTCTGGCCTGCACCGATGGAATACCGTAAAGGTCAGCCACGAATGCCAGGTTCTCGTAAGCGGTCAGTTCCTGGTAGATGGCCACATCCTGCGAGACTACCCCGAAACAGCCTTTGACCTTCTCAGGTTCCCGCATGCCGTCGAAGCCGCAAATGGAAAATGTACCTGCCGTGGGGCTCAGCAAGGTTGTAAGCATGTTTATGGTGGTCGTCTTACCGGCACCGTTCTCGCCCAGGAGCGCGTACAGCTCGCCTGGATAGACGCTGATGGAGAGCCGGTCGACGACCGTGCGATTGCCGAAAACCTTGGTCAGCCCCTTTGCCTGTATGGTCGGCTGGGTTTGCGTCACGGTTTTGACCGGAAGCTGATTGACCGTACCGGCTGAATTGGTCTCGCTCATGCACACCTACCGCAGCACTTGGCAATGCCCGAGCACCGGGCACCGGCGAACCAGAGCGGCAAAACTATCTCCTCCGTCAGCTTCCGGCATTGTGCACTCGAGAGCACCGGTTTCCCCGCTAGCGATTCGGGACTGCGTCCCGTAGGCGACAGCTGCCATTGTACCAAGAGCCTCAAATGCCCAGAAGTCCAGGCTTTACCAACAATCGCCGCCCTCGGCAGCAGGGGCGAGCTCAACAGACCGGGCCAGATCTGGACAGGGCTCCGCACGCCTCCAGCAGGCTGTCAATATGAGCCACCTTGAAGACCTTGTAGATCTCAGGACGAACGTCGACGAAGCTCACGGACACACCCAGCGATCGACTCCTCAGGAGGAGCTCCTCCAGCCATTCCAGGGCTTCTACGGAAACAAATGTGACCGGCTTGAAATCGAGCCTCACGTCGCTTGTGCCCAGGGCGACCTGGCGGTCGACCTCCTCCACGGCCCGATCCAGGGTCCCGGCTAGGCTTATCGTCACTGGCGCTTTCATGTTTCCCTCCTGTGTGCTTCTGCGCGCCTGGCTCTCTAGGGTCGCTGCCGGCGCGGATAGGCGCCCGACATGAGCTCGGCCATTTCGCTTATGAGAACCATTCTCGGGTTGGTGCGGCCGCTCATGTCCTGGCAGGCCGCCTTGACCAGCTCGGGGAAGCGCGCATCAAACTGCGCACGGCTGATGCCCAGCTCCTCGATGCTCAAGGGCTGGCCGATTGCCGTAAGCAGATCGTAAATGGCGCGCCTGAGTGCCAGTACCAGCTCCTGAACCATGGGCTGTCCGCCGGCGGCCGGGACGGCTGGCTCGCCTTGCAGTCCCAGGAACTGAGCGGCACGTGCGTACTTGCGATCGGCGATGTAGAGCGGATAGGTCGAGTGCGGCGCAAACTTCCTCGGCACCGCAGCGTTGAATTCCAGAGTGGACAAGAGGAACACCCCGTTCGCCCGCCCGTGCGCGACCTCGAAGTGCGCTCCCAGGCTGTGCGCAAGGGCGTGGTTCACCCCCACTGAGGCATTGCCGATGGCCATGCCGGCCAGGCATGCCGCGTTGTGCAGCTTGTGCCGCCAGACGATGTTGTTGCCGTCGTTGATGACCTCCGGCAAGGCCTCGAAGATGAGCCTGATGGCCTCCAGCGCCAGGCCATCGGTGTAATCGGTGGCCATAAGCGACACGAGCGCCTCGAGGGCGTGTGTAAGCGCGTCGACCGCCGTGTCTTTGGTGACTTCGAGCGGCAGGCTTCTTGTCAAATTGGCATCGAGAATGGCGACATCTGGCAAAAGCGACTCGTCCACCAGCGAAATCTTTCGCCCGCCGTCCGCATCTTTGAAGACAGCAAAGGGCGTCACCTCCGATCCTGTTCCTGAGGTTGTCGGGATGGCCACCAGCTGCGTGTGCACGTCCTTGGGAAACTCGTTTATCCTGTGCCGGAAATCCAGGAAGCTTATGGCGATGTCGTCGATGCTCAGGTCGGGGTAGTCATAGAACAGGCGCATGATCTTGGCCGCATCCAGCACCGACCCGCCACCCAGAGCGATGATCGTGTCTGGCTGGCTCTGCCTCATCATGGCAATGCCCTTGGCGATGCCGTTCCAGTCCGGCTCCACGCCGAGCTGGCTGAAGACGTCCACCCGACAATCCGAGGGCAGGCGCTCCATCACCTGGGAAAGGTGCCCGCGGCTGGCCGCAGACCGGTATGTCACCAGGAAGGCGGATTTCGTCTTGAGCTTGCGCAGGTATTCCAGGCTGCCTGGATTTATGTAGATGTCTTTGGTCGTGCGGAAGGCGAGCGTGAAGTTTTTCCTTTTCGGAACCTTCTTGTAATTGATCAGGTTTTTGATGCCGACGTTGTCGGTGGTTATATTGCCACCGCCTGTGCCGCAGCCGAAGCTCAAGGTCGTGTTGAGATTGTTGTACACGCCGCCCAGCCCGCCGATGGACGTGGGGCTATTGACGATGACGCGACCGGCGTTGATCGTTGCCGCGAAGCGTTCGATCGCCCCGTCGTCGCTGGCGAAGATGCCAGCTGTATGCCCGGTCCCTCCCGCGTAGTTGATGTCGAGGGCGCGGTTGATGCCATCTTCGATACTATCCACGGCAACGAAGCCCAGTACCGGCATGAGCTTCTCCTTGGCCAGCTTGTGGTAGCGCAAATCGCCCTCCAGCGGGCAAAGAAGAATCTTGGTGTCAGGCGGGACCGCGATGCCGGCCTGCTGGGCAATGAGGTTGGCCGGTTGTCCGACCAGCTTGTAATTCATTCCGCCGGTCTTGCCGTCGATGGCCACATCGGCCACCCGCTGAACCTCAGCCGGCTCACAGATATAGCACCCGAGACGCTGGAACTCGTTGAGTACCGGCTCGAGCACTGCGCGGTCTATTACGAGCGTCTGCTCGGAAGGACATTCGGTGCCGTTGTCGAATGTCTTGGAAATGATGATGTCCATGACGGCAGACGCCACCGCCGCCGATTTGTGGATGTACACCGGCGTGTTGCCGGCGCCGACTCCCAGCGCCGGCTTGCCGGAGCTGTACGCGGCTTTGACCATCTGCGTACCGCCGGTAGCCCAGATCAAGTCCACTTCCGGATGCACCATCATGAGTTCTGTCTCGCGGCGCAGCCTCGGCGACTTCTCGACCCAGGTGATGAAGCCTCGCGGCGCCCCGGCTTCGAGAGCTGCCTCGTAAACTATTTTGGCCGCCAGGTTGCTGCTGTCGGCCGCCATCAGGTGTGGGCTGAAGATGATCGAATTGCGGGTCTTGGCACAGGCGATGCTCTTGAATATGACGGTGGAAGTGGGGTTCGTGACCGGCACCAGCGCCAGTATCACCCCGATGGGCTCGGCTACTTCCACCATGTTGTCTTCGGGAAACTCGCGGATGACGCCGACAGTGCGCTGATCTTTTATCTGGTGGTAGTGGAACTCGGAGGCAACGAGGTTCTTGAGCGTCTTGTCCTCTACGACTCCCATGCGCGTCTCCTCGCGCGCCGCAATTGCCAGACGCGGAGCGGCATTGATTGCCGCGATGGTCATCGCTTTCACTATCCTGTCGACCTTTTCCTGGCTGTACTGCGTAAACACAGCAGCAGCCAGCCGGGCTTGCCGCACAAGATGCTCCACGCGACCCTGAAGGCCGGCATCTCGCTCCTTGATGGAAGTGGTCATCTCTTCTGGCACCTCGAGATCTAGATGTAGAAAGCGGCCCGTTCTGCCGGGCGCGGCGCGGCGGCAGCCAAGCGTGGCGCCGCCCCTCAAGCAACTGATTGCCGACAGGGCGTTATCAAGTGTACGTGAGGAACCGCTTGGCTGCATGGATGTTTATGAACATTTGACAAAACTAATTGGCGCTTTCCCTCTTGAGCTGCGAAAAATCGCGCCGGCTGCCGGATTTCAAGGTAAGCCCCCGGTCACTATTGTTAAGCGCCAATTAGATTCTGCTTATAAAGGCTTTCAGAGCTAACTTCACTGGGAGTAACACGTACACTTTCCTCTTGGAATGCATCTTTATAGTCATTAGAATATGGTCGATCGGCAGCCGCTGACGGCGCCGGCAGAAGACGAGGATAGAACGTGGCAGCGGCGTCAATCTCCGGCCTTGGTGAGCCAGTCACTGCGACGGTGACGCATTGCCGGACTGCCGGGGATCTTGCCGGGTCCGGCTGCGTCTTTGCTAAGGCCGCCCGCGTAGCACTGCTTGCCTGCCTGGTCGTTGCCGGCTCGCAGGCAGGCGCGGCCGACTTCAGCCGCGCCCAGAAGATTTACGTGCCGCCCACAAAAATTGAGCGCCGGCTCGACTTCGCCGCGCTCAGGGAGCGGGAAGCGGCAGCAGGCCATTACTCGACCTCTCAGTATCTTCCGCCAGCCGGCTCACTGCCCAGCGCTCCGGTCAAGGTGAGCAAGTCCGGGCTTGTGCCGCCGCCGCCGCCCGTGGCCCCGACTATCCTTCCGGCCGGCCATGCCTCGACGATCGTGCCGCCGCCGCCGCCTGCCACACCGCTTATCGCTTCCAGCCCACAGCCGGGCGCATCGTCGACCCAGCGCTCGATCCAGGCGGCGGCCCGCAAAGTTGCCGGGTCAACCACCTCCTTTGCCTCCGGGGCACGGGCCCGCGCACAAGAGCTCATCAAGCAGGGCAACCTGGAAGAAGCCGACAGCGTCCTGCGCAACGCCTTCAAAACCGCGCCCAGGGACGCGCTGGTCAAGCGCGACCTGGCTGCCTTGAGCATGCAGAGAGCCGAGAAGTTCCTGGCAGGAAAGGACCTCGACTCTGCCTTGAAAGCCGCTCGCGAAGCTGTATACGTCGACCCCTCCAGTTCTCAGGCAAGCGCGCTTCTCGATAAGATCCTTAGCGATTCGGGCGTCAACCCGAGCGATGCCGCCGAACGCATCAGGGCAGCCGACCTGCTGGCGTCGCAGGGCAGGGATACGGCTGCCACAGTCGAATACCGGGCCGCGCTCAAGTTGAAGCCGAGCGCAGCTGCCCACGTCGGGTTGGGCAATCTCGCTGCCAGGAGCGGGCAGAAAGCGCTGGCCAAAAGCGAGTACCTCAAGGCTATCGAGGCCGAGCCCGGTTCGGCTGCCGCGCATCGTCAATTGGGGCTGCTGGAGCTGTCAGCCAACGACACCGTGGGCGCCAACACCGATCTCAGCCGGGCCGTCATTCTTGACCCGCAGGACAAGATTGCCGGCAAGGCACTGGTAGATCTCTGGCAGCGCCAGGTGTCCAGAGCTCCCAATGACGCCAACGCGCATCTTGGCCTGGCGCGCGCCTACCAGTTGACCGGCGACCTCAAATCGGCGCAGAGCGAGTACCGGCAGGTCGTCCGCATCGACCCGAATCACCCCAACCTGCCGGCGGCAAGGCAGAGCTTCAAGCTGGCCCTGGCCAGGCAGGAGGCAGAACGAAACTTGCAGGCAGCGCGCACGCTCGAGGGGCAGGGGGCGCTGGCTGCCGCTCACGACAAGGTCCTCGAGGCACTCAGCCTCAACCCGGCAGACGCGAGTACGCGGCTCTATCAGGGACAGCTCCTGGAAAAGATGGGCCAGCCCCAACAAGCACGAAATGCTTACATGGAAGTGCTGAGGGAGGACCCCAACAACATTTTTGCTGCCCAGCGGCTCAAGGCCCTGCCCGGCGGTGCTGCCCAGGCTCCCATAGCCGGCGCGCCCGCCCTCGCGTCCGGTGAGGCTCCGCCATTGTCCAGCATTCCGCCCGCCCGGGTAGATCACGTAACCAGCTTGTCCAATTTCCTGGTCTCGCTCAGAAACCACTCTCTGGCGGAGAAGAACCGCCTGGAAGGCATCGAAGACCATGCCCGCAAGAGACTCGGCTCGATCACCCACGACGTACTCGGAACGCCCGGTCTGTCATCGCCCGGCGCCGGACCGGTGGCCAGCGCCGCCCCCGTACAGGCACCGGGCCCGTTTTCGGCGCCGGCGGCCATAGCAGCTTCAGCGCTCGGGTCGACGGGATTGTCGGCACTGGCAGGAGCTGCCACAGGTGGTTTTGCCGGTGGTGGCGGCGGCGCGTCGCCCTCCCCGGCGGGCGCCTCGGCGGGCACGGGGGCGGCAACGCACCTTTTGTCCGGCGCCCCCACCAACGCCGCGCCGCCACCGGCAGCATACGAGGAGAAGGTGCGCCAGCTGGAGGAGCAGAATCGCCAGCTCAAGACGCAGCTAGAGCAGGTTCAGCGGTCGATCCAGACCATGCAGGTGCCAGCAGCCTACCAGGGTCACACAGCCGGTCGCCAGGCGGGTCCGCCGGCGGCACCGCCTTTTGCCGCAGCCGGGTTCGCCAACCCGCTGGCGGCGCCCCAGGCGGCGCTTAGTGGCCGGCCGCTGACAGCGCCTGGCGGAGCCTCCGGGCCGGCAGTGGCGCCGCCAGGCGGTCTGCCGCTGGGTACATTCCAGCCGGCTGCTGGAGCGCCGATCGCCGCTCTGCCATCCTTTATGCCGCCGGCAGCTGCCGTCGGCACACCCGTGTCCGCGGCACCGGCAGCCGCCCCGCTCGGGGTACCGCAGTCGCTTAAGGGCATGCCGGCTGGAGTCGTGCCTCAAGCACCGCCTGTGCGGCTGGAACTCGAAGGCCTCAAACCATCCGGGAACAGCGTTTTGCTCAAGGTGGTCTTGCGCAACGACCGCGATACTGCCCTTGACCTTCCGGCCACAGCCATCTTCCGCTCGGCTACGGCACCGGACACCCCCGTCAAGATGTCCTTTCCGGCCAGAGCAGTGCCACCGCACAGCCAGCTGCACGGCACCATCAAGGTCCCCCGCCAGCAGCTGGATCCGTCGGCGGACCTATTCATTCCGCACCTGCTTCCAGCGGCGTCCGGCATGCCCGACGTGCGCCTGACGGTGCCGGTGGTAGCCACGGGCAGTTAACCCTGAGCTCCGTTGCCGTAACCTGGCGGCACGACCGCTCCGCCCGGTGGCAGCCGCCGTCCAGGTCGGCGCTTACATGACGTAGGCAGGCGTGCGCCGGTAGAGATAGCGAATGACGGCCTTGTCTACCGGAGACAGCTCCTCGACGATCCGGTCCACGTACATGAGATCTTCCCTGTACGGGCTGTGGGCCTTTATCCCCAGCGCGTGCCCGAATTCGTGCGCGGCGGCCCCGCGCATCTTGTTCTCCGTGCTGTTGATCATGGTGGACAGCTCGATGACGACCGGTTTTTGCGCGATCTTCATCTGCTGCGCCTGTTCGTAGGGATATATCTGGGCCGAAGTGATGCCTCCCACGCTGATCCCGCCGGGGCTGGCGGCTTCCCGGAACATGTCGGTAAAGAACACGAGTATGTGAGCCTTCCTGGGGTCATCCGTAAACCCGAAGCTGAAAAGCCCCTCCGACTCGAATTCGCGCCATTCTTCGATGCCGGCAGCCACGACATAGTTCACCTC
>DATNRD010000619.1:0-2743 GCA_036703665.1 Candidatus Obscuribacterales bacterium | reverse complement strand
GCAGGAAGCAGAAAGCCACATCCTCTTCCCGGCGAAACTTGAGATGGATGCTGACGGCCTGGCAAGCAGCATAAATGTTCCTGTGCAGGAGCATGGCACCCTTGGGCAGGCCGGTCGTCCCGGAGGTGTATACGATGGTTGCCAGATCCTCCGGCTCTATCCGCGCCAGGCGGTCCTTAAGAACACCGGGATGCGAGGCGAGAAAACTCTTTCCCTCCTGAGACAGCCTCTCCCAGCTCCAGAGCCTGACGGGCAGGCTGCCAGTACCATCGCGGTCGTCGAATAGAACGGCAAACTTGAGTCTGTCCGGCAGCTTGCCGGCCACCAGCAACCTTTTCAACTGCTCCAGGTCCTGCGCAAAGACGCCCACCGCCTCGCTGTGCTCGAGAAGAAAATGCATTTCGTCCGGGGCAGCGGTCGGGAAAATGGGAACGGTCACCGCCCCGCTCGAGAGGATCGCCAGATCCGCCCATGTCCAGTGCGGCCGGCTATGCGACAGAATCGCTACTTTGTCTCCCTTGCGTACACCCAGGCTCATCAATCCGCCTGCTGCCATCTCGACCAGCCGGCCCTGCTCGGCCCAGGCGACCGGCACATAGTCATCGCCCACCTTGTGCAGGATTGCCGTTCGCTCCGGCTCGGCTTCCACTTGCCTCCAGAAAACATCGACTAATGTTTGTTTCACTGCTGTCATTTCCAGGCTGGCTCCCTACCATAGATTGCCGGCTCGCACGCGGTCGCTCGCGCGCCCTGCCAATATTAACCCGGATTCCTGCTCTGCTTGCCTCCCCCACTCGGCCGCTATCCTTTCGCATATGGCGGAGGCGCACGGTTGCCCACTCTCATCAAGAAGCTCGGCTGCCGTGAAAGGTTCCCCCACGGACACCAACAACCTCGGCCGGCCCAGCATCAACACGGATCGCCAGTCAACATCGGTCAGCCCGACAAGGCTTATAGGGACAACCGGAACGGTCGGGCACTGCATCGCCAGGTAAGCCACACCCGGGTATATCTCGTACGATGTCCGCCGCCCGATCGGCCCTGTAGGGAAGATAGAAATCGCCGCCGGCTGCGGTCCCCTGAGCAGTTGAGCCGCGCGCTTGATGGCGCCCGCGTGGGGCTCCTGACCTTTGACGATGGACATCACACCGAAAGTCCACGATATCACCCGTCGTACAGGGGTCCGGGTCCAGACGGGAGAGGCAATCGACTGGGCGACCAGATGGCGCTTGCGCAGCGCCGTCCGCCACAGCGCGGAGTAAAAGGTGATGAAAGGATCCCACTCGAAGTAGTGCTGCACAGCCAGCAGGGCACGGTCGCCGATGGCATCCAGCTGCTCCCGCCCGCGAATTTCAATCCGGAACAACAAGCGAAGAATGAGTGCCAGCCACGGCCCCAGGACATACAGGATGACCGCCTTCTGCACCACTAGCTGCAGCCTCGTGCCAATCCGCTCGTTGTGTTGTAGAAGGGCGCGAACATCTTGCGATCCGTTCCCCGAGTATCGAGATGCTTCAACGGCTCTTACGGATTCCATTTGTGGCTGCCCTCCCAACATTGAGTTACAAGCATCGCATCGTCGTGCCAAGCAGGGAACCGCGCCGCCGACTTGATCGTATTCGGCGGCAGCCGGCGCTTCACGCGGCCCGTTTTCGTGCTATCGCTTCCTTGTTTGGGGTCCGGACATCCGATGCCAGCCCGCATGCCTCCAGGAATCGAATAAATGAGCCACCGAGGTCGACCTCCAGCGGCATCAGACCGAAGATGGCCGAGTAGGGAAAGGCGTGGTGATTGTTATGCCAGGACTCGCCCACGGTGGGTACGGCCAGCAGCGCATTGTTGGCGCTGCCGTCGGAGGTCGGGAAGGGGCGCCTGCCGAACACGTGGCAGATGGAGTTGACGCTCCAGGTGGCGTGATGGACCAGGCAGAGTCGCACCAGCCCACCCCAGAGGAATCCCTTCAGCCCTCCCAGCGCCGTGCCGGTAACCAGCCATCCGACGGCCGCCGGCACTGCCAGGCCGGCCAGGACCCACCAGTAGTAGAGCCTGTCGATAGCGCGCACGAGGGGATCGCGCAAAAGGTCGCGTACGTAGAACGAGAAATTGATCAAAGGGTGATCCAACAGCCAGCCGGCGTGCGCGTGCCACAGGCCCTTGGTCATGTTCCAGGCGCCACGCCCGAAGCGGTAAGGAGAATGCGAATCTTCCAGCTCATCGCTGTGGGCATGGTGATGGCGATGAACCGCCGTCCAGTAAATAGGAGGCCCCTGAGCAGCCATGCAGCCCGCTATGATGAGCAAGCCTCTGACTGCCGGTTTAGCTCTAAAGGATCTGTGCGCCAGATGACGGTGATAGGCAACGCTGACGGCCCCGGCAGTCATGAAGTACATTACGGCGAGCAGGGCAACCTCCATTAACCCGATGCCTTCGCTATAAGCCAACACCAGGGCCGCCAGGCACCCGGCCGTGGGGATGGTCAGATTAGCCAGAGCATGAGCGTACAGGGATCTTTTGACCTGCTGGCGCTTGGCCATGCGTCTGTCTTTGCATCCGCGCAGGGGCCGCTCAGCGGGCTCCAAGGCAAGCGGGTTGTCAGGCCTGGCGTCCTCAACTCGTCCAGTATTGGCGTTATCTTCCTGCTCTCCACGAATAGCTATCTCCAACTCGTTCGAATGCATCCGTCGGCCTCCTTGGATTCCAAAGCAAATGCCCGCCGCCTGCCAGGAGGCGAACGACAGTACCT
>DATNRD010000618.1:0-6696 GCA_036703665.1 Candidatus Obscuribacterales bacterium | reverse complement strand
GTGAAGATTGCCTTCTGCGGGTTGCCGCTCGTGTCACGGAAGAGCGTCGCCATCGGAGCGATAATCACGCTCTCTTTGTAAGAGACGCGAACGTTGCCACGGGCAATGACCTGGTCGCCGGCAAACTCCTGTTCATTGGCCTGAATATCGATTGGCCCCGAGACATCGGTCGGCATCTGTGCCCAGGCGTGGCACGAGCACAACAAGGCGGAGACCAGTGCAATTAGCCTGACGGCGGCGCTATTGGGTGATGGATGCCCTGTGCTTACCATTTTGCTTCTTTCTATCTCACGATGATTTCCGCGTGGGTGTTGCCCACAATCTTGAAATCTTTGATACCGCCCTTGTCGATTGTGCCGGTGGCTGAGTTTCCGGTCACCTTGGCTACCTCGGAGGAGATGTTAACACCACCACTTGCCGTAAATTGATTTTTTTTAGTTAATTCCACCGTGCGCGCTTCCAGCGAGCCTTTCCCCGCCTCCCCCTGGGTCGTTACCTTCCTGTTTCCGTCGCCTGTGAGCCTGACATAGTGCGCCGCTTCGTTGGCTTCGCCGCGAGGAGAAATTAACCGCATCTTCATGGTTTTTCCGTCGAAATATTCGACTTTGACGTCCTCGAGAGCGACGGCCTGGGTCCCCGGCTCGATGGTTCCCTTTTTCGCCACCAGCTGCCACCGAATCTGGTTTGCGTCGTCGACTTCCTTGAGCTCGTAATTTGTGACGGTGACCCGATCGCTGGCGGGGTTGGATTTGATGGCGTCCTTGTATTTGCTTACCTCTATGTTTGCCTGCTGCTGCGCATAGATGAAGATCCAAGCGATGCCCGCGGGAATGGCTAAAGCGATCAAGAGCTTTAGAGTACCCCGGCTGAATATCGCGGACATGACGGCCATTGATGTCTTGATTCCCTGGCTTTCTAGTTACCGATTGCACGCAAGGCGATAGCCTTGGAAATGTTGTTGATGCATTCCTTCAAGTTGCCCTGTTTGAGGTAGGCTTCTCCCAGGAAGAAGTACGGGGCCGGATTGTTCGGGGCTTGCGCCTGGCACTTCCTCCACTCCGTCATGGCTTCCTCCAGGTTGCCGCTGTACTCGGCCTTGAGAAAGGCACGGTAGACGCGAGCCCAGATGTCATCAGGCTTTTGCTTCAAGAGCTCATCGAGCTTGCCGAGCGCCAGCTCGTAATACTTGCGTATATGCGGGGCTGCCGAAGGATCGGCCTTTTCAAGAGCTCCCTGGATGTGAGGAGCGTTGGCCGGAATCTTGCCGTTGGCAGCGGCGGCGGCTAGCTCCCAGACGTTCGTCTTTTTGGGCGGAGCGCTCTGCGCCGCTGGATCGGCTGCTGCTTTTGCTGCTCGGCGCGAATACTTCGCCAGCATGTATGCCTTCATGTAATACGCCCACGCCAGGCCGTAGCGTACGCGGTTCTCCCGGGGGTGGTGCTTGAGCATATCTTCGTAAGATTCGATCATCTTGTCGAAGTAAGCTGGTCCGCCCTTTGCTTCAGCCAGTTTTCTGGCTCGCCTCACTTCTTGCAGCGCCTCTTCGACTCGGCTCGTCCGCGTAAGCGCCACGGCCAGGATGAAACTCGCTTCGGGATTGTCCGGATAAGCGGACACTTGCTTGCGAGCCAGTTCGACGTCGTCGGTGGGCACAAGGTCTTCAGTGTCGGTACCAGCCGACAGCTCCATCCCCGGCTTCCAGATGACACGGGGTGTGCGCGCCGGTGCCCCGGCGGCAGGCGATTCCGGCAGCGGGGGTGCTGCTGGCATTGCAGCCTGGCCCTGCGGTGCGTCCTTCTCCGCTTCCCGCGGCGGACCGGCCGACGCTGACGGTGCCAGCGGAGCCGGCGGCGCTTTGACTTCGGTACTGCCAGCGGTGTCTGATAAGGAGGGGCGCTGCTGCTCGAGCGCGGGCTCAAGCGCAGGCTCCGACGCTGGTGATGATGGAGCCGCCTCGTCTCCGGCGCGGGCGACTGGAACGACTGCGCTCATGACAACTGTCGTCACGAGAATAGCTGCAAAGGAACGCCGGTTGGTGCCTTCACTGCGAGCGGCTTTTCTAAAAGGCATGATTGGATGGATTCTCCGTCGAAAAACGAAAAACGGGCGCATCAGCGCTCGATCTGGCTGTTGTTGCGACGGTTGTAATGCGACTTGCAACCGCCTGATCATAGCAGACGACAAGGGGTTGCCAACGGGAGCGCCTGATCCATGAGAAAAATTTGGCCTACTTCATCCGTCCGTTGAGGATGAGAGGCAGGACCGCTTCGAGCCTGTCGACAACATGACGCGGCTCGGCCAGTTGCAGCAGCTCCTTCGTGTGTATGCCTGTTGTTACACCGATTCCGTCCACGCCCGCATTGCGAGCCATCTCGAGATCGAACGTGCTGTCTCCTACGACCACGACATCCGAATGCGGCACGTCGAGCTTGTTGATTATGTGATGCACGGACTCCGGATGGGGCTTGTGATTCGAAACATCCTGCGCTCCGACCAGCAGGCAGAAGTAATGCTGAATCCTGTGATGCTCGAGCACAGTCTCGATGAGGTGCCGCCGCTTGGACGACGCGATCGCTACATGCACGCGCGCCTCCTGCAATCGCTCGAGCATGTTCCACAGACCGGGAAACGGAGGGCATATCTCTATCGCCTTGGTATCGTATATGGAGCGATACCGATTCGCGACCGTATCGTGAAACTCTTCACCCTTGTTGGGAAAAATAATCTCCATTTGCTTGGGCAGAGGCACGCCGATAAGCTGCCTCCACTCGTTCAAAATTTCGTCGCTCAAGTCGTACTCTGCCACGACTTGCTCCATAACGCTTATGATTCCAGGAGCAGAGTCGACTAGAGTTCCGTCAAAATCGAATATTGCTAATCTGTACACCTTTACGTCACCTTACCCTTGTGCATTTCTATGAGGCTCCGGAACCGCGTAAACAGGTAGGTCGAGTCGTGCGGACCGGGACTGGCCTCAGGGTGGTACTGGACACAGAAAATTGGCAGGCTTCTGTGTCTAAAGCCTTCTACGCTCTTGTCGTTCAAGTTCACATGCGTGAGCTCCAGGTCCTCAGGCATGCTGTCCGCGTCGACGGCGAAGCCGTGGTTCTGACAGGTGATTTCGACCTTCTCTGTCGTCAAATCCTTGACCGGCTGATTGCCGCCGCGATGACCGAACTTCAACTTGTAGGTCCTGGCGCCCAGCGCTATCGACAGGAGCTGGTGCCCCAGACAGATGCCGAAAATCGGCAGCCCTGTGGAGATCAACCTGGGAAGCTGAGCCAGCACACCGGTGCAGGCAGCCGGGTCGCCCGGACCGTTTGACAGGAAAAGACCGTCCGGCTTGCCCGCCAGGATCTCCTCGGCTGTCGCATGTGCCGGGTAGACTGTCAGCGCCAGGCCGCTTTGTGCCAGGTTGTTAAGGATGTTCTGCTTGATCCCGAAATCCATCACCGCCACCTTGAAGGCACCGGTGCCGAAGGTATAGGACCTGTCGGTGGTTACCTCGGCAGTGAAGTCCGCTCCGGTCATCGCCGGCGACGAGCGCGCAACTGCCACCAGCTCCTCGGGATTGAGAATCTCGGTGGAGATTGCCGAGCGCATGGCGCCCTTGTCGCGGATGTGGCGCGTGACGGCACGCGTGTCCACGCCGGTGATGCCTATGACACCGTGCTCCTGCAGAAACTCAGGCAGCGAGCGTCGCGCGCGCCAGGAGCTATAGGTCGGGCTCAGGTGTCGAACTACCAGACCTCTGGCGAAGATTCGCCGGGACTCGAGGTCTTCATCGTTGGTTCCATAGTTCCCGATCTCGGGGTAGGTAAGCGTGATTATTTGCCCGGCATAACTGGGATCGGTGAGGATCTCCTGATAACCGGTCATGCTCGTGTTAAATACAAGCTCCCCGACGGCTGTGCCTGTAGCCCCGAATGCATGTCCCCTGAAGGTTCTACCGTCCTCAAGAGCCAGGAGACACGAAGATTGCCCGGATAGCCCACCGGACGCGGAAGTCTCGTCACTCATACTCCACACAATTATGGTCCTTTCCCAATCACCATCTTACTCTTTCTCACGAAAATAGTGTCGAGCCCCGCCCTGACTGTTCCGGCAGCTGTGTGTACATAAATTTGCTTATTTGATGGTTTTAAATGAGGGGGAGCCGACTGCCGGTAAAATTTAACCTCGTTGTAAGTCGTCGCCGGGCAAATCCCGTCTCATCCGAATCTTCGCCCGCAGCTTAAGGAAGCAATCAACTCATGAATATTCGCGACTACCTGAGCGCCGTGGAAATGCTGGCGCCTGAGATGTGGGTGGTGGCTGCCATCGTGCTGGCGTCACTCTGGAACCTGTTTTTCCCGAAAGCCAGAGAATGGACGCCCGTCTGGAGCCTGGCCGGTCTCGCCTTCGCGGCGGTGGAGCTCTGGAAGCAGTTCGACAGGGCGCCGGTTCCGCTGTTTGGCGGTCTTTATACGGTGGACAGGCTGACCTCGTCTTTTGGAATCCTGGCCTGTGTGGTCGGCTTCATAGTCGTCCTCATGACGATGGGCTACGAGCGTCACCTGGGCAGGAATCGCGGCGAGTTCTATGCCATTTTGCTCACCGCCGTGCTTTCGGTGATGATCCTGGCCGGTGCCACCGATTTGATCATGCTTTTCGTGGGACTCGAGACGCTGAGCCTGTCCTGCGTCCTGCTGTCGGGCTTCGCCAAGCGGGATGTCAAAAGCAACGAGGCGGCCCTCAAGTACCTTCTGTCAACCGCCGCTACCACGGCCACCCTTCTTTACGGACTGTCGTTCGTTTACGGCTTGACCGGCTCGACGAACTATTACGAGATCCACACCAAGCTGACACCGGTGTTGGAGGCCCCTTCGCTGGTCCTCATCTTCCTGACCGTGCTGCTGTTGAGCGCGGTAGGCTTCAAGCTGTCGGCAGTGCCGTTCCATATGTGGACGCCCGACGTCTATGAGGGCGCGCCCACACCGGTTACAGCGTTTCTTTCCATCGGCTCCAAAGCCGGCGGCTTCGTTGTGGCTGTACGCCTTCTGTCCTTTGTCTTCGCGGCCGGGGTGATTGACTGGAGCCTTATCCTGGCCGTGCTGGCAATCGCCTCCATGATTGTCGGCAATCTGATAGCGCTGTCGCAGACGTCGCTCAAGAGAATGCTGGCCTATTCGGCTATCGCGCATGTCGGGTACCTGCTCATCGGGCTTGTATCCAATCGAGCCGACGGCCTGTCTGCCATGATGTTCTACTTGATTGTTTATGGCTTCATGAACCTGGGCGCCTTTACCGCCGCCATCATGGTTGAGAACGAAACCGGCAGCGACGAGATCAACGATTACGCGGGCCTGCTGCGTAAGCGCCCCTGGCTTACGGTGGGTCTGGCGGTCTGTCTTCTCAACCTGGCGGGCTTGCCTCTGCCGCCGGCAGGGTTCTTCGCCAAGGTCTTCATCTTCTGGTCCGGCGTAGAGATGCACAGTTTGCTCGGCTGGCTGCTGGTCATAACGGCGCTGGCTACGTCTGTCCCGGCCATCTACTACTACACCCGGGTCGTGGTCAAGATGGTTGTGGGCGAACCTTCACCACCGGTGGCCGCGCTCGAGCCCGAGCGCCGGCGCATGGCGGACGGGCAGGTCTGGCCGGCCTGCGCACTGTCGCTGTGCGTGGCAGGCATCACGCTGGCCAGCTTCCTGGTGACGCCCTTCATGAACGTCTCGATGCAGGCGGTCTCGCCTGTCACCGCACCGCCGGCGATTGGCTGGCTGCCGCTTGAAAGGCGGCGCTGAAGTCAGACCGGTTCGGCGGATGTCCTGGCTGGCTCAACGAGGCTGTCTCGCCTTCCTGCTGGGCGTTCTTGCAGCTCTTGCGGCTTTCTACTACCCGTTCTTGAGCGGGCAACAGTCCTTCTACCTGTCCGACATCACCTATTACTTCGAGCCTCTTTGCACCTATCTGGCCTCGGCTCCAAGACACAACACGCTACCTTACTGGAACCCCGCCTGTTACTCGGGCATGGCGCAGGTCGCCGTTTCCAGTCCGGGGATTTTCTATCCACCCAACTGGCTGTTTGGCCTCCTTCCCTTCAATCAAGCGCTGGCCCTTTGCCTGGTGTTCCACCAGCTCGTGGCCGGCGTGGGCGGTTATCTGTTGGTGGCGGCGCTCGGTTGGGGAGCGGCTCCGGCCGGCGTTGCCGGTCTGGTGCTGGCACTGTCGGGATACATGTTTTCCCTCCAGTCCAATTACACTCTGGTGGCAAGCGCTGCCTGGGTGCCGCTGTCGCTCTGGTGCCTGGCCAGGATTTCTGGGGCAGGCAACGACGGCAATCTGTTGAAGGTCTCGCTTGCCGCGCTGCTGGTGTTCCTGCTCGTAAGCTCCGGCCGTCCGGAAGTCGGGCTGGTTGGCGTCATCTTGCTTGTGTCGCTGGCGGCCGGCGACCTGTTGCTTAGCTGGCAGATCAGGAAAGAAGCTCGTCAGGTGCTGCTTACGGCATGGTGGCGTTGCCTGGCCATCGGCGCCGGTCTTTTGCTGTCCATGCCCGTTGTGCTGCCGGCGGAGGAGTGGGCTAGCCTCTCGCCGCGCGCGGCCGGATTGCCGGCAGAGATGGTCTTTCGCTGGAGTGCCAACTGGTACGACTACCTTTGCCTGGTCCTCGGCCAGCCGCTCGGGGATCTCAACCTGCTCGGCAACCCCTACTTGTCT
>DATNRD010000617.1:0-6746 GCA_036703665.1 Candidatus Obscuribacterales bacterium | reverse complement strand
GGGGCGGTCGGATCCGAGGAAATGGCCCGCCCGGAGATCTGGCTGATGTTCTGCAGAATGACCGTCAGACCGCCGTTGGCGCCGCGGACGAAGGCCGACAGCCTGCCGGCGATGTCCATGTTCAAGGTTTGGTATTCGTCGAAGAAGGCAAACAAAGGAAGAACCGAGGCGGTACCGTATCTGGTGTGCAATGCCTGCTGCAGCTGATAGACGAAGCAGGAAGCCAGTGACTCGGCATCGGGACCGAGCGATGCCGGGGCGCCGAAGATGAGCACGGTCGGCTTGTACATGGCAGCCCGCATGTCGATGTTGGAGCGCTCGGTGACGCGCAGCACGTTGGGGTTTTTGAACATCCTCAAGCGCCCGCGCACACCCTGAATGTTCTTGTCCCAATCGGTATCCGTCCTTATGATCGAGGACAGTGTCTGGGTCAGCTCGTGCAATTCAGCTGCATCGACACTGGGGTTGCTCTTGAGCCGCCTCAATGACTCCACGATGTTGCGCCGGTTGTTGACCAGGCGCATGAGACCGCGCGGATTGCAGGGAAGCGGCTGGACGTCGGCGGCGATGCCGTTCTCGTCTTCGGCAGCAACCTGCACGGCACCCCACTTGAGAAGCGTGGCCAATCCCGCGATGTAACCATGATCGCGCTCCGCCCAGTGTTGCTCTTCCGGAGGCAGGGAGTTGACGTCCTGAACGATGGATGATGCAAACGTGATTGGATCGAGGTCCAGTGGATTCCAGTGAATCGAGTCGGCGTCCAGCGGGTTGAAGTAGAGGGTGTCGAATCCGGCCTGTTGCGCTTCCGGCAACACCGTGTACTTGAAGCCCTCGCGCTTCTCGTCGAGGTTCGGGTCGTTGGCCTTGGCTTCAAGAGCGATGATGACGCAAGGCTTAGCCATCAAAGCCTTGATGATCGCTCGCATCAAGGTCGTTTTACCTGAACCGGAAGGAGCGACGATGAACATGTTCTTGTTCGGCAGCCGCCCCAATGGGATGGTGACGGGCAGGTGCGTGCGAGCCAGGAACCCGAACGGCAACACGATGCCGTCCGTATCGGTCCAGGTGGCCTTCGGGTTGCGCTTGCCGAGGCGTCCGTGCCGCCTCAAGTTGGGCGGGCAAAGGAACGACCGCTCGTACTCCCGCGGGGTCATCAAGCCGGAAGGCGGGTTGAAGGTGCGAATGGTCTGCCAGGGAAACAGTCTCTTCTTGTGAGCCGCCGCAATGATTAGAGCGAGCAGCACGAGGGTGGGCAAAAGGATGGCGATCGATGTGGCGTCGAGGAAGCCGTGAGCCTTGTAGCCGATGGACTGGGTATTCTGGTGTTTGGGAATGCCTTCCATGCGCAGGTTCTTTCCCTGGATTTCCTGCCCGGCCGTAGGCGGCTGGCTGGGAGCGTGGGCAACCGGCGCAGCCGGACCGACAGCGCCAGAGACGCCGGCATGCTGCGCCCCATTGAGGATTTGCGCTCCCGGCTGTATGAGCGGGTTGCTACCGTCGGCGGTGACCGTGGTAGGCGGCACGGCCGGAGCTACTGCCGGAGCGCCGGCAGTCACGTCGCCGGGCTGCGTACCCAGAGCAATCGGCGCCGGTTGTGGGACAACGACCGGGGTGTTCGGGCTGGGAGCCACGAACCCGCCACCGGCCGGGTAGACTCCACCGCCGTCCGGCAATCTTGGCGCAGCGGTAACGGCTCCCGGCATGGCGGGATAGGTGGTCATCTGCGGCAGCGTGCCGGATGGATGGAGCACGTAGTGGCCGGCCTGCATCTGCTGGCGACGTTCGTATTCCTTGGCGCTTATGACCTCACCCGTGTCGGTATCCTTGTACCGGGTGATTACGCCGCGATCGTCAATCTGTGCTCTCCAGGTCATTTGCCTCTCCTTGGCTTACCATCTTTGCCGCCCCATCCGGCTGCCGTCATGGCCGGCCGGGCTTGCGGACAATCACATTGTTTTGCCACCTTCACTGATACCGGCTATACGGAGACCTTCAGGCGTCTGCCTGATCAGGTACTCGAGCTTTACGGGACGAGAAGAAGAGCCGCGCCCTTCCACGGACAGAACCTGCACGCCGTCTACGAAAATCACCACCGATCCGTCGGCCTGCAACTCGCCGGCTTCCACGCGCTGTGTCGTGAACGAGCTCTTGATACCGGCCTCATCGATCTGCTTGGCCAGGTCGGTCGTCCATATATTTCGGCGGTACGCTTCCGCACACTCAGGGGTCATGTATGCAATTGCCTTTTCCTGGCTCTGCTTGGCCGTGCCGGAGCTCAAATCCCAGGCCAGTGGCAGCCACTGCTCAATAAGTGTGCGCGCTACGAGCGGATCGGCCGCAGCCACGGGATAGGCCGGGTGCGTCATCGCCTGGGCAGCCCCTGGTCCATCCGGCGGCATGGCAGCGACCCTGCCCGTTACATCTGGATCGCGCATGTAGGCCGGTATGGGGCGGCGGCGTACGGGCTCGGGCGACGGCATGAGCAGCACGGTGAAGAATATTCCTGCCAGCAGCCCGACCAGACCCACCATGATGAGGGTCATGCGATACTTCTCTCCAGCTTGATAGTCGAACATTGGTCTGCCTGCCTCCTACCTGCCCTTGAGCAGCTCCACGTGGAACGTCTCGGGGGTCACACCCTGTGCCAGCAGGTGGCACGCCCAGCGCACGTCGCCGCGGCAGAGCTCGATCATGCGCGCCCGCATCGGCTGGTCGTAGTTGGGCTCCGTGGTTGCCACCCAGTACATGAAGCGCGGCACCACCAGCTTCACCACGCCGCGGGACAGCTTGTGATATACAAGGAAGGCTTCCGAGTACTCGCGGTTTTTTCTGGTCAGGTGCGCGATGGAGGAGATCTCAGCTTGCGTGAGCCCGCACGAATCCTTGATCAGATCGAAGTTGCTCGGGTCGTTGCCCAGGATGATCTTGATGGCGCTGTTGGTGGCCAGGTTGCGTGCCCGATCGTCGCGCAGCAGATCGTTCAATTCCTGAGAAATTCCGATGAACATAAGCCCCAGGTGGCGGCTGGTGCGCGAAGCATCCTCCACCAGGGTCTTGCCGCCCTCATAACGCAGCAGGCGCCACAACTCGTCTATGCAGAACACGAAGCGAGCCGGCTTGCCCTTGGCCATCTGCTCCATCTTGTGCTGGTGCGCGCGTCTTAGAACGAAGTCCGAAACAAATAGCGTCACCACCGCCTCGAGCGTCTTGTCATGTGCCAGCTCGGAGGTGTCGAAGACCATGAGCTGCGCGTCCATCGGTATGGAGGTGGGACCGTCGAAGAGCTTGCCGAAGATGGCACCACGGCAATAAAGGCTGAGCCGGTTGGCCAGATCCTCGCAAACCTCGCCGCGGCGCGCCCCGCGATAGGATTCCGCTTCGCGCCGCAGCCAGTCGACCAGGTCGGACTCCACCGGGATGCGCGCCGCCTCCGCGCAGGTGCGGTATATGGACTGGATGCCCTGCATCAAGATCGGCTTTTCTTCCTTGGTCAAAGCCTGCTCGCCCTTCTCACCCAGCATGACGGAATGGAAGTTGAGCAGCTTGATGATGTGCGACTCCGGCGGGTTGGCTGGATCGATGGGCTTGTTGTCCGGTCCCACCGGCGGCAGGTCATAAAGGTTAATGCAGACCGAACCATCCGGACCGAGCCTTATGTAGGCAGTGTCGTCGTAGACCTCGGTGAGCATCTTGTAGCTGCCGGAGCGGTCGATAATGACCGTCTTGGCCCCTGCCAGCGTCTTGAGTTGAATGATCTGCTGCGCCACCATCGACTTACCTTCGCCAGGCTGACCGAAGATGATGCACAGCGCGTTGGGCAGCTTCTCATCGTATGGGTTGAGGAAGACAGGCTCGAGGGTCTCCTTGGAAAAACCAATCCAGTCGCCGGCGGGCGAGCCGAGCTTGGCGTGCACGAACGGGAAGGAGTTGCGCACGGTCGGCGTGCGCACGGCCTTGCCCCGGCGAGTCACATCCAGCCCCAGCCCCGGCAGGCTGCCGACGAAGAGCGCCTTTTGCTCATGGTAGCCAACTATGAACCTGGCACCACGGCACTGCGGAGCGGCTGTGCGCACCATCTCGGTGCAACGGTTGAGATCCTCCAGGCTGTCGGCGTTGACGGTGAAGTAGATGGCGTAATTGAAGACCTCGATGTTGGTCGTGTACAGCTCCGAGCCAATCTGCGCCGCCTCTTGCGCCTTTTCTGCTTCCTCCTGGTTGGGAGCCGAGCGCGGTCCGAGAATGCCCTGATACGTGTTGGCCGTGGCCTGCGCCTGCTTGCGCTGCAATCGCTTGCGGAACAGCTCCTTGTCCAGCTTGTGGGCGAAGATGTTCATGCGCCATTCGCAATTGAGGCGCAGAAGGGGCGCCAGCCACAGCGGCCCTGTACGCTCCGGCAGGCGTCCCATATAGAGGGTCCTCACGAACTTGCCTTTCTTCTCGCCACTGTCGGCGTCAAACTCCTCGAAATCCGAGATGGTCACATAGTCGGCGTTGCTGAAGTCGTAGCGCGACTCGGTCAGCTGCTGGCGAATGGTAGCCGGCTCCATGTCCGGGAAGACCCTGCGGATGGATGCGGGCATCGGCGCCTGCCGCGGTCTGACCGGCACCGGCAGCCGTTCGGCAGGCTCTTCGCCCAGGCGCGGGTTGAGTTCCCGGTAGAGCATCTGGAAGTACTCGACGGCACCAATCGGGCGCGCCGTCATCCCGCAGTTGGCCAGTTGGGCCACGTGCCCGCCGGCACGCTGCACCAGCGTGGTGACATTCTTCAAATGATGGCCGACCGTCTGACGTGCGGCTTGATTTGTGAAGACATCTTGAATGTGGTTGATCGTGCTTTCAAGCCAGCTTTGCTTGGCCGGTCTTTCCCGAGGGGGACGGTAGCAAAACGTGACGTAGAACTTGAGTTCAGGAATGAAATTCTTGGAGAGAAGAAAAGCCTCATCGTTTTCCACAGTGCGTGCGACGTACTTGAGAAATTCATCATCGTTTTTGACCTCTACCGGGTGACGGGAAAAGTATTCTCTCTTGCTGATGTTGTGACAGACGATGGTGAGCTGCACCGACGTGTCGATGCTGTTGAGGAACCCGGTGAAGTGGTTCATCAACGAGACGAGGCGAACTTCATCGAAGCCGCTGACGTGAACCCCGTCGACCTCGTAGCAGCAGCGGTAGCTGCCGTCCTTGAGCACGACCACGCCCAGTCCGGTAGCGTCGTCCTGGAACAGATCCCAGAGCGGCAGCAGCCCCGCCGCCGCTGGATGCGGTCTCGGCACCGCCGCCGACGGCAGCTTGGACAGGCCGACCGTCCCGGCGGTCTCATGCTGCCTGGTTTTCAGGAAGCCGAGCAGTCCGCTGTTTTCTCGTGAATAGGATCGGGAGATGGAGGCTGTCATTGGTTCACTCAATCAATAAAATCGACAAGGTCTTCGTCAAGCAGAAAGCGGGTCGGGTTCGGGTCCGGCCCGGGAATGTACACATGAGCCGAGAAAAAGAAGTTCAGGATGTTCTCCCAGTAGCCCGCCGAGCTGTTCAGGGTGAGCAGGGAATAGGCAGGGCCCAAAAGCCCCAGCAAGACGCTTACATCCAGGCGCAGGTCGTGGCTGCCGAAGGGGATGGGGTTCAACCAGCTATAGAGCTGTGTAGAGACAATCAGGCTGGCCAGACAGGCGATGAGCTGGTCGTAACGCAGACCGAACAGCTTTGGCTGGTCTTCGAGGTTGAGCGGTGTGATGTCTTCCATCATCGTCCTCTACTCCCCACTGGCACGTGCCTGTCGCGGGCAAAATAAAAGCTCCACCAGGTGCGGTGGCAGGATTGCCGGGCGGGCATCGCCGGAAACGGCCAGCACCCGCTGGCGCTCGACCAGCTCGCGCGGCAAGCGCGAGGAAGGTCCCACCTTCTCGAAATGGCGCACGGCGCCCTTGAAGTCGCCCGCCAGCCTGCATATTTCACCCATGACGTACTGGTAGTAGCCCCGGTTGCCCTGCCACTGCTCATCCTTAAGAGCCTTCTCCATCTCCTGCCCGGCCAGATCCAGCCAACGCTCATGGGGCTGACCGGCCTCGCGTGCGCACCAGCAGCCATTCAGGGCCAGGAGCGCCAGATCGAGTGCATGCGCGCCGTTCTGCCTGCCCGTGAGCACGGCATGAGCGAACTTCTTCGGGTGATCGAGGATGGGGCTGGCTGGGACCAGAGCCGGTTTGAAAAGGTGCGGTCTGAAGGCTGTTATCCACCAGGTGTAGTTGCAGGCGGCACACATGGCCACAAGCGCCGCGCGAATGGCTGCATCCGGCAGGACGCGGTGGAGGTCTGCCTCGATTACCGTGTCACGCGTGATGTTCGGCATGGAAAGCAGTGTCGGCGTGGCAAACATGGAGTTGCACGCCGGGCAGACTACAGTCGTCGGTTGAATCGTGAAATCCTGGACTATCTGCATGGTTTCCCGCTTCTCGCTTACATCGCCGCCAGGCTCGCTGCCTGCCTTGCGGCGTGATTAGAGCTTATGTCCTGCGGTGCCCGGGGTAAATCGGGGGAAATCCCACCGCTGTGGGGAAATGCCCATGCTGGCTGGCCGGCAGTGGGAAAAATACGAAAAGGAAAAGAGCGGTTGATGATCAAAGTAGTTCGTCAGGCGCCGGTTTGAGCTTGTGGGGAAGGCAAATCCTTTGACGTGCCGCCTTCGCTGCTGAAAGGCTATGACGCCGCAGCGGCGATATAATCGAACTAGTTCGTCAAGCTCCGTTTTG
>DATNRD010000616.1:0-6500 GCA_036703665.1 Candidatus Obscuribacterales bacterium | reverse complement strand
CTTTGACCCCCAGGCGGCCGAGGAGATGTTGGCCCAGGCCGGCTTTGGCAGGCAGGGGCTCTGGTGGCGCTATCCGGACGGCAGCCGGCTCGCCTTTTCGATTTTGACCGTCAAGGACTACCAGGATGTGGCCCAGGCCATATGCGGAGATCTGGCGAAGCTGGGTGTTTTCACTGAAGTTCAAATCGTCGAGTTTTCGACTCTGCGCCAGCAGTACCTGAAAAGGGGCCAGTATCAAGCCGTGGTTTGGAGCCGCTCCGTCGGTCCTGATCCGGAGTGCCTGCTGTCCTGGCACAGTCGCGGGCCGCTCAACTTTTCACGCTTCCGGGACGCCCGGCTCGATGGCTTGCTGGAAGCGGGACGCAGGACCGGTCGGAAAGAGAAGCGCAAGCAGGTTTACTCAAAGGTCCAGGAGATTCTCGCCACGCAGCTGCCCTGGGTTTTCCTTTTTCATCCTACGCTGATCGTCGCCCACGGCCGCCGCGTCACCCATATCAAAGAGCCTGGGCAGGAAAAAACTGGCCTGCCCTGGGACAATCCGCTGTTCAACGCGGCAGGCTGGGTCAAGAACTGAGCGTGTCGTGAGACTCGAGCGCGGATTACCGCACTGGCGACGGATTCACAGTCCTGCTAATGATACCAAATACGATACCAGATGGCGGTCGGAGGCAGCCGAGGCGCTCGTCTGAATGACATCGGGCATCGCCCCTGCCAATAGACCGGGCCTGTGCACTATGCCAGGCGGCCCCGCTTGAACGGGCTTCAGCCACAAAAAGCAGGCCACCGCCTCAACAGACCGGGCAGTCAATCGAAAAAGAGCCGGTGCTGCCGGAGCCAACGCGAAGGAGAGAATGTCGAACGTAAGCCTAGGGAATCGGCCTGCCCTGGGGATCGCACAATGGCTTGTCCCCGTTGTGCTCTTTGTACCAGCGGATGGCCTTGGCCATGCGGTGGATGGAGCGCCTTCTGTGGCTCGGGATTGAGTAGGACGGCGGTTTAAGGTGGAAGTACCGTCCTTCGTCGCCGCAAGCCTGGGCATATGCGGGCAAGGAAACGGTCGACAAGGCTACAAGGGCAAGAAGTGCTTGCTTCATGAACCGTTCTCTCCTTTCTTGGACCATTCCGGTCAGTTACCGATGAGCCCTCGGCGAATCAACTGAAGGAGCTCAAAGCTATTGTACTATCCGCCATTCCAGCCAAGCATTGTCAAGAAAGGATTGTAACCAGCCGTTCGCATCGGGCAAAAGACAGGCGTTCCGGGGGCGCACAAGTTAAGATAGTTGGGGCGGTCGGTAGCCCAAAAGTTTGTTTTCAAGTAGAATTTTGAAACAGCTTGTCAACAACTCGGGCTGTTCCCGCCCCTGTAGATTATCGGCTGCTTGAAACCTGCAATCGGCATACCGTCAGCGGTCGGGGGCGTAAGCAACGGGTACGATTGCCTCGAGATTAGCACGCTTGGCCAAGGGTCACAAAACCTCGTCCGTATCTGGCAGCTTGCCGTCCGTGCCGGCTGACTGCCGTGATGCGCTGGAGTGGTTTGTCAGCAGCTACGGACTCTATCAGGGTTCGCTGCGCGGGCTCTTTCTGTCCGACTTCGACCCGGAGCACGAGGCCAGCCTGGAGGCTTCGATCATCAACCTGAGGTCGCGGAGTTTTTCGCCTTATGTGGTGAACGGGGAGACGCTTTACAAGCAAGCAGATTTCCTCTGGGAGCAGTCGAGGGAGAAGACGACGTTCGGGCGGCCGCTGGCCAGCAAGTTGGAGCTGGACCTGACCGGCAGTGACATAGTCATTCTCAAGGACTTGAATGCTCCGGAAAATGAGAGGCACCTCTGGTATCTGCACAAGCACGTGATTTACCCGAGGGCGCTGTCTGGCAAGGCGCTCGTCATAACGACCACCCTGGCTTATGAGGAGTTCTTGCGTTATGGCGCCACCTGTCCGGATTACGAATTCGGCGGGCGCACCATAACCTGGGAGAAGCTGTTCTGGCTGCTGGAAGCATGCACGATCAATCTCGAGCTTTTCAGGCTGATGCGGGAGGAAGGCCTGCCCCCGCTCCTCAAGGCCGAGTATTACCTGTGGATGTCGCTCAGGGAAAGAGGCCTCAACGCAGTCCCGCAGCATGTCCTGGGTGATTACATGCTCGATCTGGCGCTGGTGAACAAGGAGCAGCGCCTGGATATCGAGGTCGACGGACTGACCGCTGTCGGCGGGCAGGAAAGGCAGGCCGAGGAAGCCAAGCGCAACCTGGTTCTTCTTGCCGACGGCTGGCAGATCCTGCGTTTTACAACGGCGGAGATTCTCAACAACCATGCCGGCTGCGCCGAGGTAGTCGAGGATGTCTGGCGGAACGGAAGAAAACGGCTGCCGCTGGGGCGTTTGCTGACCGGACAGACTGTTGCCGAGATTCCGGAGTTGCCGGTCGACGACGACGCTCAGCTTGCTGCCATCACCCATGGTGGCGGCCCGGCAGCCGTGATCGGCGGGCCTGGAACCGGCAAGACGACCTGCGTGATTTACAGGGTAGCCTATCTCATCGCGCAGGGCATAAGCCCCGAGAGCATCCTCGTTCTCTCCTTCAGTCCGGAGACGCTGGAGTCCATTCGCACGGGGCTGGAGGCGATTCTCGAACGCCAGGCGCTACAGCGGCTGAACCTGTGGACCTGGCACGATTTCGGCTTGAAGATTCTCAAAGAGAACCTCTCGCTCATAAAACGCAAACCGCCGCTCAAGGTCGAGCCCAACCCGCAAAAGATCATCCAGCGGCTGCTCAACAAGTACAAGAAGGATCTCGACCAGATGACCCTGGAGCTGTCCACCGGACTGGACGAGTTCACGATTGCCGCCGCCATCGCCATTTACAAGGCCAATCTGGTCTCGAGCAAGGAAGTGAAGGAAAGAGCCGCCGACGAGATGGACGGGCTCATTGCCAGGGTTTACCAGGGATACGAGGAGCAGCTGCAACGCGCTAACCGGATCGACAGGGAGGACATGGTGACGCTGGCCGCTCAGTTGTTGCTGGAGCGTCCGGAGGTGAGGGCGAAATACCAGTGCCGTTTCGACTTCGTGCTTGTCGACGAGTATCAGGATGTCAACGCGGCGCAGGACATGATGGCGCGCTTGCTTGCTTCACCGCAGGACAACCTTTTTATCGCCGGCGACGAGGACGAGGCAATTTACGAGGCGAAGGGCGCGTCGCCAAGGTTTTTGACCGACGTGTCGCATCGCGTTCCGCAGACGCGTTGTTATTACCTGGAGCGCAACTGGCGCTCCAATCCTCAGATAGTCGATCATGCCAGGCAGCTTGCTTCCGGATTGACCCGCCGGCGAGTGAACAAGGAGATGCTGCCGGCATGGGAGTCGGCGTCCGGCACGGCCATTGTCGGGCCGCAGCAACTCCCGGGCGAGAAGGAAGAGGCTGACTGGGTGGCCAGCGAGATACAAATCCTGGTCGACAGCGGGCGCAGCCTGGGTGACATAGCCGTTCTCTATCGTTACCACCGCTACGGGGCCATACTCGAGGAGAGCCTGGCGCGGCGCGGCGTAAGATGCCTGGCCTCGCACCCGGAAGCGGGACTGGTGCCGGACGAGGCCGAGGACATGATGGCTTACCTGAAGCTGGTCATGGACCCGGACGGGCCGCGCGCCAAGGAGGCGTTCGAGCGGGTTTGCCAGCTTCGCTCGCGCGAGGTGGATCCCAAGCTTTCCTCGACAATTGCCAGTTTTGCCGAGGCCAACAACCTGTCCTACCTGAAAGCGGTGGAGATTTATTCGGAGGCGACCGCCGATCAGTCGTGCCGGGAGCTGGAGCAGCTCGTTCGCATCATCCGCACGATGCATCAGGAGAACCTGCCGCCGGCCGAGACGATCTCCCTTATCAGGCGCACGCAGCGCTTGAACGATTACTACCGCTCGGTAAGCGTGCCGCCCGGAGTAAATTACGAGCCCTTGAGAAAGCTCACCTTGCTGGAGGAGGAGGCAAGAAAATTCCAGACGGTGGCTGAATTCGTCAAACACCAGACCTGGTTGCGCCAGCAGCAATCAGGGGCGGCGCAGGCGGACAGCGGAGTGCATGTGCTGAGCCTGCACGAGTCGAAGGGCAAGCAATTCGCCGTCGTGTTTCTGGTGGGACTGGCCGAAGGATTGTTCCCTGCCGAGAATGCCAATGACCTGGAGGAGGAGCGGCGGCTTTGCTACGTGGGTCTGACGCGCGCCCGGGAGATGGTTTACCTGTCATGGCCGGGCACCTTCAACGGTGTGGCGCTGCAGCCGTCCTCATTCCTGGTGGGGGCCAGGCTCGTTTCGGCGACCGCGCAGCACGTGCCGCCGGCTGCGCCACCACAAGCGGTGCAGCAAACCCGCCCGGCGCAACCGCAGCCCCTGCCAAGCGCCGGCGTTGCAGTCGATGCAGCACCGGCTGCTCCGCCTCCGGCCAGGCAGGCGGCACCGCCTGAGGCGCCACCGCCGGTAGCTCCACCGCAAACGCCTCCGCCTAAAGTGGCGGCCGCTCTGCCACCGTCGCCGCCTGTCGCGCCGCCGGCTGCGGCCTCGTCCTGGCCTGTCCAGGCAGCACCGGCGACGGCTTTCCCGACTGCGGCTGCCCCGGCGCAAGCGAGCGGGCCGACCGCACCAGTCCCGCCCTCTCAGGATGTGCCGGCTGCTTCCCCCGCGCCGACGACGCCAGTTGTCCAACATGCCGGTTACCCGAGCCACGAGCCTGCGCAGGACGAGGCTGCGCCGCAACCGGCACCGGGCACGTACCAGGCGCTGCCCGCCCAGCCACCTACCGAGGTGTACGCCCCGCTGGAAGCGGTGCCCAGACCGGTCAGCCCGGCAACCACTCAACCGGCATGCCCGAGCTGCAGCCATCCGCTGGAGGCCGGTGCCCGCTTTTGCGGCCAGTGCGGGTATCAACTCGGCGTGCGCATACCTGCCTGCCCACTGTGTAGCTCGCCGCTCGAGCCATCCGCCAAGTTCTGTGGAGAGTGCGGTGCCAGGCTCTATCCGATAAGGCCGGAGAAGCCGCTCAGCCCGGGTGGGCTGCCCATGCCGGGAGCCAGCCGGCAGCGCAACCAGCATGGCTGGCTGGTCAAGCTGCTCAAGTTTCTGGAGCCGGATTAAATTTAAGCGCGCCGCCGGCTGCGTCCCTTGCCGGCTCCGCGCGACAAGACGCTCGGCGGCGGCCTGCTCCTGGCAGCCCTTGCCTCGCTGTTCCTCGTCTAGGCGCTGGCTCCGCCGGCTGCGTCGTGCGTCTGGTCAGTGCTTTCCCGTCAACGCCGCAAGGAATTCTTCCACCTGACGGCGTGTCTGGCTGACAGTGCCGCTGTTGTCGATTACCCTGTGCGAGCGGCGAGCCTTCTCGTCCTGGGGCCACTGGGCGCCCAGCCGCGAGTCGATCTCGCCGTCCGTCATGTGGTCGCGTTGCTTCAGGCGCTGCCTGAGGGTCGCCTCATCGGTGACCACAGTCCAGACTTGATCGAATTCTTGCGAGATTCCAGCCTCGAACAAAAGCGGCACGAGGACCGCCACCACTGCGTGACCGCACAGGTCGCGGGCTTTCTTGCGGAATTGCTGGATGACAGCCGGATGAACGATGCGCTCCAGATCCTTGCGCGCGCTCTCGTCCTGGAACACGAGGCGCCCGAGCTTGGCCCTATCGATTACCGGCTTTGCGCCAGGCAAAAGCACCGCCGGCCCGAACCTTTCCAGGACGGCCGTTTGAACCTCCCGGTCGCCCTCGAGCAGTTCGTGTACGATTGCATCCGTATCGATTACCGGCACGCCCGCCTCTGTAAGAAGCCTGCCCACGGTGGATTTGCCGGAGCCGATCGTGCCCGTAATTCCTATCAGTCTGGGCATATCAGTCAGAGCGCACCGCAGAACGGTTGGCCGCCGTCATGCGTTCCAGAGTCGACAACAACTGCTTGACCGGCGCCTCGGGCAGCGGGCGGCTGCCCGGTGCCCGGACGGCACTCACGCTCGTGCGCCCCGGCGCAGCGCCCCTTACGCGCAGAATAATCCTCGACGGCGAGCTTGTGCTCATAACCCCCAGGATTTCTCCGGAGCCGCTGTCGATCGACTCTATGGTTATGCCCACCTGCTGGCAGGCGGCGATCGCCGAGAGGAACGCTTCATCCGCCGGGCAAGCAAGAACGAGGTCGGCTATGCCGGCGGGTGGACGCGGTTCGGTGGCCTCTCGGCCGGCCATCGTGCCAGCCTTTGCTCGCCAGGCCAGCGGGCGTTTTGGAGGAATCGCCCTTCTGGGCGGTGGCAGAAAAACATCGGGCGGCTCCGGCAACGGCGGCCGCTCGGCCAGTCCCGGAGCTGCCCCGTTCGCCTGCTCCAGCGGGGGCGGATCCGGGCCGTCGCCCGAGGCCGGGGGCGAAACGCAAAGATAAAGAACCGCTGCCAGCCCGCACCGCAAGAGGCGAGAAGTCCCGGCTGAATTGAAGGAGATGCTGCTAGCCATCGCAGCCTTTCCCGGAGCGGCGGGCGGG